>JBEBBF010000371.1:0-17049 GCA_041158545.1 Pseudomonadota bacterium
CGGCTGCAGCGTTTTGTCGATGAACAGCGGGATGTGGTGCTGAAACCCCTGGACGCGATGGGCGGCAGCCAGGTGTTCCGGGTGCAGCGCCACGACCCCAACCGCAACGTGATCATCGAAACGATGACCCAGCTGGGCAGCCGGACGATCATGGCCCAGCGCTACCTGCCGGAGATCAGCCAGGGCGACAAGCGCATCCTGCTGATCGCTGGCCAGGTGGTGCCCTATGCGTTGGCGCGGATTCCCAAGACCGGCGAAACCCGCGGCAATCTGGCGGTCGGCGGCACCGGCGTTGCCCAGGAGTTGTCGCTGCGGGACCGGGCCATCGCCGAGAATCTGGCGCCGCTGTTGTGGCAACGCGGGTTGTTGCTGGTCGGGATCGACGTCATCGGCGAGCACCTGACCGAAATTAACGTCACCAGCCCGACCTGCATGGTCGAAATTCGCCAGCAGACCGGCTTCGACGCTGCCGGGGCGCTGATTACCGCGCTGGAACATTTATGCGCAGCCTGATCGGCCTGCGGCTGTGGCTGGCGCTGTCGTTCTCCCTGCTGCTCGGCGGCTGTGGCCGGCCGCCGCTGCAACAGCAGGAATCCTTCGTGTTCGGCACCCGGGTCGAGGTGCTGGTGGCCGACGAAAGCCCGGAAAAGGGGCGGCAGGCGATTGCGGCGGTGCTGCGCGAATTCGACCGCCTGCACCGGGCCTACCACGCCTGGGAACCCTCGGAGCTGAGCCGGCTGAACGTGGCGCTGGCGGCGGGGCAGAGCGCGGAAGTCAGCCCGGAACTGGCGGCGCTGATCCGGCAGGCCCAGGAAATCACCGCCCGCGGCGACGGCCTGTTCGATCCCGGCATCGGCCGGCTGATCGGCTTGTGGGGATTCCAGTCCGATGAATTCAAGCCGCAGTTGCCGGACCCGGCGGCCTTGGCGGCCTGGCGGGCGGCGCGGCCCGGCATCGCCGACCTGCAACTAGACGGGCTCAGCGCCAGCAGCCGCAAGCGGGCGCTGGCGCTGGATTTCGGCGGTTATCTGAAGGGCGTGGCGCTGGACCGGGCGGCGGCGATGCTGAAGGCGGCGGGCATCCGCAACGCGCTGATCAACCTCGGCGGCAACATCCTGGTGCTGGGCGATAAGTACGGCAGCAAATGGAAGGTCGGCATTCAGCATCCCCGGCAGCCGGGGCCGCTGGCGACCATCGAGCTGGCCGACGGCGAGGCGATTGGGACTTCCGGCGATTACCAGCGTTATTTCGAGCTGGACGGGCAGCGTTACTGCCATCTGCTCGATCCCCGTAGCGGCAGCCCGGTGGCGGATACCGCCGCGGTGACGGTGCTGATCAACGCTGCCGCCGGCGCCGAGGCGGGGACGCGCTCCGATGCCTATTCGAAGCCGATCTTTGTCGCCGGGGCAGCGGGCTGGCGGCAGATGGCGGACAAGATGGGGGTGGGCGAGGTGCTGCGGGTCGGGCGGGATGGTCGCATCCAGGTCACCGCGGCGCTGGCCGCCCGGCTGCAGTTCATCGGCGACAAGCCGGACATCGAGGTGCTGCCATGAAGGGCAAGGAAAACGGAGCGGTGGATGCCGCCGTGGCGCGGCGGGTGGGATTTCAGGTGCTGGGGCGGCTGAGCCGGCTGGCCCGGCAACAGCAGCAAACCGAGCGTCAGGAGGCGCGCTGGGCGCGTTTCGGCCTGGGTGTCTTCGTTTTTCTGCTTGCGCTGTTCGTGCTCGGCTTCCTGTGGACGCTGGGCAGTCGCGGTTAGAATGGCAAACCTGTTTGCGCCCTGGGGGCGGGAAAGTTTGAGTCGATGATCGGAATCCTGCTGGTTACCCATGGCAATTACGGCGAGGCCCTGGTCCAGAACGCGATCCATGTGCTGAATGTGCGGCCGCCGCAGTTGCTGCAGCTGGGGGTGGCGTCCCAGGAAGATCCGCTGGATCTGTTGCCGCTGGCCAGGGACATGCTCCGCCGGGTGGATTCCGGCGAAGGGGTGCTGGTGCTGACCGACATCTACGGGGCCACGCCAGCCAATGTGGCGATGAAGTTGCTGGAACCCGGCCGCGTCGAAGGGGTGGCCGGGGTCAATCTGCCGATGCTGATGCGGGCGCTGACCTACCGGGAGAAGGGGATGGAAATCATGCTGACCCGTTCCCTGTCCGGTGGCCGCGATGGCGTTCTTAATATGCGAGATCACTGATGCTGCGAAACGAAACCGAAATCATCAACAAGCTGGGGCTGCATGCCCGGGCTTCGGCCAAGCTGACGCAACTGGCCGGCAAGTTTGCCGCCGAGGTCTGGCTGGAAAAGGGCAGCCGCCGGGTAAACGGCAAGAGCATCATGGGAGTGATGATGCTGGCGGCGGGCAAGGGCAGCAAGATCACGGTCGAGACCGTCGGCGGCGACGAGCAGGCGGCGATGGACGCCCTGCTGGCGCTGATCGCCGACAAGTTCGGCGAGGGCGAATAGCCGGCGGGACTGTTGCATTGCGCTTGCCCTGATATCCATAACTAAAGAGACAAACCTGGCGCCATGAGTTTTACCCTGCACGGACTTGGAGTTTCCAGCGGCATTGCCATCGGACGGGCGATGCTGATCTCCCATGCCACGCTGGAAGTGGCTCACCTGACCATCGCGCCGCGGATGGTGGATGCGGAAGTGCGTCGCTTCGATGCGGCGGTGGTGGCTGTCCGCGATGAATTGCTGGCGATGAAGGAAACCACCGAGCACGCGCCGGCGGAGCTGAATGCCTTCATCGATCTGCACGCGATGTTCCTCAGCGACCCGGAGCTGGTCGAAGTGCCGAAGCAACTGATCCGGGAGCGGCGTTGCAACGCGGAGTGGGCGCTGGTGCAGCAGATGGAACATCTGGTGGGTCAGTTCGAGCGCTTCGACGACCCCTACCTGCGGGAACGCAAGTACGACGTGGTCCAGGTGGTCGAGCGGGTGGTCAAGGAATTGCTGGGGCATCCCGGCCGGGCGGTGCTGAAGACGGCGCGGGGGGTCAAGGAAGAGAACCTGGTGGTGGTCGCCCATGACCTGTCGCCGGGGGATGTGGTGGCGTTCAAGGAGCATCGCTTTGCTTCCTTCGTCACCGATGTCGGCGGCGCAACCTCGCATACGGCGATCCTCGCCCGCAGCATGGCGATTCCGGCCATCGTCGGCCTGGAGGATGCACGGGCGCTGATCCGCGAAGGGGAAGTGCTGATCGTCGACGGCAGCCGCGGTGTGCTGATCGTCAATCCCGATCCGCGGGTGCTGGAAGAGTACCGGCTGCGCAAGAACCAGATCGAGCTGGAAAAGAGCAAGCTGAACCGGCTGCGCTCGGCGCCGTCGGAGACCCTGGACGGGGTCACGGTGCAGTTGCAGGCCAATATCGAGCTGCCGAGTGACGTGGACGTGGCGGTGAAGTCCGGCGCCGAGGGCGTCGGCCTGTTCCGGACCGAATTCCTGTTCCTCGGCCGCGGCAACATGCCCGGCGAGGAGGAGCAGTTCCAGGCTTACCGGGCGGTGGTCAAGGGCATGGATGGGCGGCCGGTGACGATCCGGACCTTCGATCTGGGGGGCGACAAGGCGGTGGATACCAGCCGGACCCAGACCAATCCGGCGCTGGGGCGGCGGGCTATCCGGCTGTCCCTGTCGGAGCCGAAGATGTTCCAGCTGCAGTTGCGGGCGATTCTCCGGGCTTCGGCCTTCGGCAGGATCAAGCTGCTGATCCCCATGCTGGCGCATGCCCACGAAATCGATGCGACGCTGGCGGCGGTGGAGCAGGCCAAGGCCAGTCTGCGCAAGGAGGGGGAGGCGTTCGACGACAAGATCGAGATCGGCGGGATGATCGAGATTCCGGCGGCGGCGCTGGCCATCGGCCTGTTCCTGCGCCGGCTGGACTTCCTGTCGATCGGGACCAATGACCTGATCCAGTACACCCTGGCGATCGACCGGATGGACGAGCAGGTCTCGCATCTGTACGACCCATTGCATCCGGCGGTGCTGGCGCTGATCGCCCACACCATTTCCAGCGCGGAGAAAGTCGGGGTGCCGGTGTCGGTCTGCGGCGAGCTGGCGGGAGACCCGGCGCTGACCCGTCTGCTGCTGGGCATGGGTTTGCGCATCTTCTCGATGCACCCGTCGCAGATTCTCGAGGTCAAGAGCCGGGTGCTGAAATCCGACGTCAACGAAATCGTGCCGCAGGTCCGCAAGATGCTGCGGCTGGAAGAGCCGCAAAAGCTGCGTGAGGCCCTGGAAAGGCTCAATACGCCGGCGCCGGTTTGATAGCCAGGTGTTGGCCGGCAGATTCGCCAAATGAATGTGAGGCTGTTGCAGGAGGTTATTGATTTTCTAGCTTTGTGCTAGTATCAATTCCACAAAATCGTCTTTCCCCCGACTGCTCAAGAATTTTTCTATTAGAGGTGATCCAATGAAATCCATGCGTTACGTTTCTTCCCTGGTGTTTGGTTTGATGCTGACTGCAAATGTGCTGGCCGCGGTAGAGGCCGGTAACATCGCAACGATTCAGACTGGTACGGCCAGCGGCACGGTGACCGGCACTGTTTCCGGTACTGTGTCCTCCGTTGCAGCCGATGGATCGCTCACGGTTACCGTTGCCGGTGCCAATGGCGCAACCCTGGGTACGGTGACCCTGGCTCCGACCGCGCAGGCTGGTGTTTACACGGTGGCCTCCTCCAATGTGGCAGGTGTCGTGGCTGGCGCGGCCGGGACCGTCGGGTCCTCGACTGCGGTTGCCGGTGCACTGGGTGGCGTGGGGGCAGGTACGGTGGCGGGTGGCGCGGCTGTGGCGGGGGGGCTTGCTGCTGCGGCTTCTTCCAATAACAACACAACTGGCACGAGTGGCACGAGTGGCACCAGCGGCACCGCTAACTGATTTTGCTTGAAAATATGAGGCCCGGCTTGTGCCGGGCTTCTTTTTTGTTAAATGTGGTTTAAGGGCGTTCGGGTGTTTTCTGCGGCAGTGTCCGGTGTGCAAGATTTGAGTCGATGGGGGATGCTGTTGCTGGGCTTGATCGGTGTGCCGGTCCTGTCGTCCTGCTCGTCCGATTCCAGTGCCGCGTTCCGGACCATGCAGTTGGCGATGCCGGCGGACATGGCACCGCCAGCGAATCCCTCCCGCCCCTATTTGCGGGTCAAGGCAGGCGGTGCCGAGGCCTACATGGCTTTGGCTTATCAGGATGCCCAGGCCGATGGCACCCGGCAGGAAGTCTGGTATTCCGCTACCGGCGAGGTGGTGCGGTTGAATAACGGCCGGCTGGCCGGGACCACCGGCATGCCCAGGGACTGGCGGCAAATTCGTTACGAAACCCGCGTGGAGTGGTTTGCCAATACGGCAACGCCGCAGCGCTACGTCCGCTGGCACGACGAAATGCCCGGTTACCGGATGAACGTTCGCGAAGAACTGCAATTGCAGCGAATCGCGCCGCCTGCTGATGTCCACCTCGTGGACGTGGCGCCCGTCCTGCTGGCCTGGTTTGAAGAACGCGTGCTGCAATCCACCTCGGTCGAGCGCCTGCCGCCGGCCCGCTACGGCGTGCTGGGCAACGTGGTGGTTTATGGTGAACAGTGTTTTGCCCCGGATTTCTGCGTGAGCTGGCAGCGGTGGCCGCTGCCCTATGTGCCGCCGGTTGCCACGGCGGGGGCGGGCCAATGATCCGGCGCTGGCTGGGTGTCGTCGTCAGTCTTGCCGGGCTGGCGCTGTCGGGGGCAGTCCTGGCCGATGCGCTGGGCGGACTGACGACGCTGCCGCCCAAGGCCGGGGAACGGCTCAGCGACTGGCTGCTGCGTCAGCCGGAGCGGGAGCAGCAGTATCTGCCTGGCCTGGCCTGGTGCATTCCTTCTGAAATCAACGCCCAGGGGCGGCTGAAAAGCCGGCTGCTGACCCAGTTGATGCTGTTTGATGGCGCGCGTCCGGCCGTGGAAGCCCGGACCCGGATGGGCGACGCGCTGCGTAATGCGCCGGTAACTGGCCGGGTGCCGGTTCCCGAGCAGGATCCCCGCTGGCTGGAGGCGCATCCGGACAAGGATCCGGTGCTGGATTACGACCACCAGCTCTATCTGACCCGGCGGCCGCAGCGGGTTGAAATCCTGGGCGATAACGTTCGCCCTTGTCAGGCGCCGCATACGGCGGGCGCCGAAAGCAGGTCCTATCTGCGAGCCTGCCTGGGCGATGCGGCCGAGCGGGTCGATGTCGCCTGGCTGATCCAGCCGGATGGCCGGGTGGAACTGGTGCAGTTGAATGACTGGAATGCCCGTGCCCAGAGCGAACCGGCGCCGGGCGCCAGAATCTGGGCGCCGGCGCGGGATTCCGGCTGGCCGACCAGCTTTTCGGCGGAACTGGCCACCTTCCTCGCCACACAACCGTTTTCCCAGCCTTTCCTCGGTAACGACGCGGCGCCGCAGCTGGCAATGGAATCCGTGCTGACCCTGCCGAAACAACAGGATTTCCCGCTGACCGCGGGCGATTGGGGCCTGATCGGCAACCTGCAGACGCCGTCAGCCCGGATGGCGCCGCGGGGGGAGATGAGCGCCAGCTACAGCATGGCCAAACCCTATCAGCGCTTCAATGTGCTGATGCAGCCGCTGGACTGGGTTGAAGCTGGATTTCGCTATACCAGCGTGAGTAATCGCTTGTATGGCCCTGAAATTGCAGGTGATCGGGCTTATTTGGATAAAAGTATCGACGCGAAGGTGCGCCTGGTTCAGGAAACGGCCTACCTGCCGCAAGTCGCCGTCGGCTTCATGGACTTGGGCGGTACCGGGCTGTGGGCCAGTGAATATCTGGTTGCCAACAAGCGCTTTGGCAATCTGGACCTCAGTGCCGGCATGGTCTGGGGCTATCTGGCGGGCAGCGGCAATATCAGCAACCCGCTGTCCAGGGTCTTCGGAGCCAGCTTTGACCAGCGTACCGCGTCTACGGCAGCAACGGGCGGGCAGGTCAATTTCAAACGCTTCTTCCACGGCAACACCTCGCTCTTCGCCGGCCTGCAATACCAGACCCCCTGGGAAGGCGTGATCTTCAAGGCGGAACTGGACGGTAACGACTACCGCAACGAACCCCAGGACAACAACCAGAAGCGCAACTCGCCGATCAACTTCGGCGTGGTTTACCGCTATCACCCCAACCTGGATTTCTCGGTCGGGGTCGAGCGCGGCAATACCCTGATGCTGTCGATGAACTTCCACGGCGGCCTCGATACCCTGGCGATCCCCAAACTGCTGGACCCGAAAAAGGTGCCGGTGCGGGCCGGAAGGCCGGAAACCGAGCCGGACTGGGCCAAGACCGCTGCCGACCTGGCGACCCAGAGCGGCTGGAAGGTGCTGGCGATCCAGCGTCAGCCGGGCGAAGTGAGCGTCGAATTCGAAAAGCTGGAAGGCTTCTACTGGAAGGAGCGGATCGACCAGATGGTCGCGGTGCTGCACCGGGATGCGCCGGCGGACATCTACCGCTTCCGTCTGCGCCTGAAGGAATACGGCATGCCGCTCAGCGAGCGGCTGGTCCTGCGGGAAAGCTGGGTCAATGAGCACCTGCGTTACCAGGCTGCCATGGCACACTTTGAAGCCGTTGCCGCAGCGGAGCCCCGCGGGAATCTCAGCGGTAAAACGCTCTGGAGCAACGGGGAAAGCCCATTCGCAGCCTGGCTGACACCCAGTTATAACCAGACGCTGGGTGGTCCCAATGGCGGCGTCCTGTTTCAGGCCGGGGTTGGGGCAAATCTGGAGTGGCGCTGGGACGACGGCACCTGGCTTTCAGGACGCGGCAACCTCCGACTTGTCGATAACTACAGCGGTTTTGTCTATGACGCGCCCAGCAAGCTGCCGCGGGTACGGACCGACATGCGGCATTACCTGACTGAATCACGTCTGACCTTGACCAACCTGCAGGTCAATCATGTCGAAGCGCTACGCAATAGCCAGTACCTCAACTTCTACGGCGGTCTGCTCGAATACATGTACGCAGGCGTCGGTGCCGAATGGCTTTATCGGCCCTGGTACAGCCCCTTTGCCTTTGGTGTGGACGTCAATCGGGTGCAGCAGCGGGACTATGCCCAGGATTTCGGGCTGCGCGATTACAAGGTCAACACCGGCCACGCCACCCTCTACTGGGACACCGGCTGGAACCAGACCCACATCAACCTCTCGGTCGGCCAATACCTCGCCGGCGACAAGGGCGCGACGCTGGAAGTCAGCCGTCGCTTCCAGAACGGGGTCGCCATTGGCGCCTGGGGTACCAAGACCAATGTTTCCGCCGAAACCTTCGGTGAAGGCAGCTTCGACAAGGGCATCTTCGTCCGCATTCCGTTTGACGCGATGCTGCCGATCAAGACCTCGTCCTTTGCCAACATCAACTGGCAGCCGCTGACCCGGGACGGCGGTGCACGGCTGATTCGCACCAAAACACTTTACGACCTGACGGATGCCCGTGACCCCAAGTTCGCCTGGTTCGAAGCCGCCTCGCCGCGGGTCAATCTCGACAAGGAACTGGCTCCGGACAACGGCTTCAGCTCGCTGTTCGGCGACCTCGGCGACAGCGCCGGCGGTCTGGTTCGCGATGCCACCTCCGGCGATCCCACCCGGGCGCTGCTCTACAGCGGCGGGCTGATCCTGGGCGCATCCCTGCTGGACAAGCCTGCGGCCGACTGGGCCAACAAGCACCAGTCTTCCCGCTGGAACACCCTGGGCAAGATGTCCAGCGCCACCCCTCTGGTCCTCGCCGGGGCCACCGGCCTGTTCTGGTGGGGGGCCGCCGGCGATGTGGCTTCGGATACCGCGTGGACGGCGATCAAGTCCGCGGCGCTGGCCCTCGGCGTCGGCACCGCGACCAAGTACGCTGTCGGTCGCGCCCGGCCCGAAGCCGGACTCGGCGAGCACCATTTCTCCGGTTTCAACCAGGGCGCTGCCAACTCCAGCTTCCCCTCCAGCCACATGAGCGTCTCCTTCGCGCTGGTCACGCCCTTCGCCCGCAAGTACGACGCCGACTGGCTGTACGCCGTCGCCGGCATTACCAGCTTCGGCCGGATGCAGCAGCGGCAGCACTTCATTTCCGACATCGTCGCCGGCGCGCTGCTCGGCTACGGCGTCGGCTCGCTGCTGTCGGACCGCTTCCGCAATACCAGCGTGGGCCTCACCCCCGACCGCCATTTGATGGCCCAGTGGCGGTTCTGAGCCTGGGCCTCGCCCCCGCGCAGCAGCGGTTTTCCCGACGCTGAAACGGAAACACGTAGTGGGGGTGCGACAGTTTGTCGCAGGCCAGGAGGCCACCGCCGGCCCCCTGATCGGGGACAATAGCGCCCCATGGAAAAAACCACCGAATCCAGCTGGGGCGCCGACCTGATTCTCCGGATGTGGCCCTTGCGCTGGCTGCTGCTGTTCGGCGAACTGCTGGCGACCATCCTGCTGCCCCGGCTGCTGGAACTCAGCGTGCCGCTGGTGCCGATGCTGATCGTCGTGGTGCTGCACGCCGGCTTCAACCTGCTGCTGGTCTGGCGCCTGCTGCCGCCGCGGCAACGGGGTGAGGCCGACCTGGTGCTGCAGTTCTGCGCCGACCTGGTCGCGCTCGGCGCGCTGCTGTTCCTGACCGGCGGCGCCGCCAATCCCCTGATTTCCCTGCTGCTGCCGCCGGTGGCGATTGCGGCACTGACCTTGTCGCGGCGGAATCTGCTGCTGATCGCCGGGCTGGCGGTCACGCTGTATTCGCTGCTGATGGTCTGGTATCTGCCGCTAGCGGTCAGCGACCCCTTGCGGGCGACCCAGTTGCACCTGGCCGGGATGTGGCTGACCTTTGTCGTGTCCACGCTGCTGATGGCCTGGCTGCTCGCCTATCTGGTCGGGCAGTTGCATGACCGGGAAACCCGGCTGGCGGCGATCCGCGAACAGGCGCTGCGCGACGAGCAGGTGCTGAGCCTGGGCACGCTGGCCGCCGGCGCCGCCCACGAACTGGGCACGCCGCTGGCGACCATGTCCCTGCTGGCGGAGGAACTGGCCGAAGACCTCGCCGCCCGGCTTCCCGACGCCGGGGCCATGCAGCAGGACCTCGCGCTGCTGCAACAGCAGATACGCCTGTGCAAGGACATCATTTCCGGGCTGGCCAGCCGGGGCGGCGTGGCCCGGCTGGAGCGGGCGGCCACCTTGCCGGGCGAAGTCTGGCTGGCGCAGCAACTGGCGCGCTGGCAGGCGATGCGCCCCCGCGGCAGTTATCGTCTGCAGCCCGGTGCTGGCCCGCTGCCGCGCATCCTGCCGCCGCCGGTGCTGGAACAGGCGCTGCTCAATCTCTTGAACAACGCCGCCAACGCCAGCGGCGACCAGGAAATCAGCGTCACCGCCGGCGTCGACGGGGACGTGTTGCAGCTGGACATCCGCGATCAGGGGCCGGGCTTTTCGCCGGAAGTGCTGGCGCTGGCCGGTAAACAGGCGCTGCCGAGCCGCCAGGGCTTGGGCATGGGCCTGCTGCTGACCGGGAGTTCCATGGCGCAGCTGGGCGGCAGCCTCAGCCTGTGCAATCTGCCCGGAGGCGGTGGCCAGGCCAGCCTGCGCCTGCCGCTGGCCCGCTTGCAGGTATGAACGGGGGGAATGTGAATAGCGTACTGGTGATCGACGACGATCCGACCTTCCAGGCCATGCTGGTGCGCTCGCTGAACCGGCGCGGCTGGCCGGCGCGGGGGGCGGGCTCCATCGACGAAGCGCTGCTGGTGGCCGGGGAACAGCGGCCCAGCCATGTGCTGCTCGATCTCAACCTGGGCGGTGCGTCCGGCTTGGGGCTGATTCCGGCGCTGCTGGGACTGCGTGCCGATTGCCGTATCGTCGTGCTGACCGGCTACGCCAGCATCGCCACCGCGGTCGATGCGATCAAGCTGGGCGCCACCCAATATCTGGCCAAACCGGTGGAGTTGCGCGACATCCTCGCCGCCTTCGAACACGAAGCGCCGCAGGTCGAGCCGGAATTCGCCAGCAGCGAGTCGCCGCTGTCGGTGAATCGGCTCGAATGGGAGCACATCCAGCGGGTGCTGCGGGAACACGAAGGCAATATCTCCGCGACCGCCCGTGCCTTGAACATGCACCGGCGGACCTTGCAACGCAAACTGGGCAAGCGTCCGGTCAAGAGCTGAATACTGCCGGGCCGGTGATCCGGCGCCGGCTAGTGCGGGCCGGTGTGAAAGGGGAAGGCGACGGTCAGTCGGCGACCATCCCGGACGACGATCAGCGTCGCCAGCCAGTCCATGCCACCGGTGATGCAGATCGGCAGGCTGGTTTGCCCCTGGTATGCATTCCCGCCGGCCGGAAGCAGCGGCTGCCGGTTCAGCCCCATTTCCATGCTGGCGCCGGCAAAGTCGATTTCCAGCTGGGCGTCGCTACTGTCTCCCGGCAGCCGGGCGCGGATCTGCAGCGGCTTCAGCAGGGGAATCGGCCGCGGGCTGATTTCCAGCTCCACCCGGCCAATGCCGGGCAGCGTGGCGCTGCAGGGGCCTTGTAGCAGGTCGCAAGCGGAGTCGGGCTGCACGCTGATGTCCCCCTGGCGGTTCAACTGCGGCGCATAGCGGTAGCCGAGCAGCGCGGTGGCGATCATGGCCAGGATGAACAGGATTTCGAGCAGGCGGCGGGGCATGGGTCAGCAGGGCGGCAGTGTGGGTGAGCAGGGGCGGCAGGCGTTCGCAACGGGGCGGGCGGTCGCGGGCAGGGGATTATTCCCCATCCACGGCCCACTGCAAGCCTTCTGGCTGCGACGAATCGTCGCGGTGCCGGAAATGGGGCGGCAAGCCGCTGCTGAAACGGCCGGTGCCGCAGGCGGGATGGTGATCGGCTGCTTGCCGGGGCGGAAAAGCAAGTAAAATCCTTGGTTTTCCGTTTTGCCGAGTCCGTCCATGACGAACAAACCGACTTTCCAGGAAGTCATCCTGCGCCTCCAGCGTTTCTGGGATCAGCAGGGTTGTGCGCTGTTGCAACCCTACGACATCGAAGTGGGAGCCGGAACCTTCCACACCGCCACCTTCCTGCGCGCCATTGGTCCCGAGCCCTGGAATGCCGCCTACGTCCAGCCTTCGCGTCGGCCCAAGGACGGTCGCTACGGCGAAAACCCCAACCGGCTGCAGCATTACTACCAGTACCAGGTGGTCATGAAGCCCAGCCCGGACAACATCCAGGAACTCTACCTGCAGTCGCTGCAAGCCCTGGGCATCGACCTGAGCGAACACGACGTCCGTTTCGTCGAGGACGACTGGGAATCCCCGACGCTGGGCGCCTGGGGCCTGGGCTGGGAAGTCTGGCTGGATGGCATGGAAGTCACCCAGTTCACCTACTTCCAGGAAGTCGGCTCCCTGACCTGCAAGCCGGTGCTGGGCGAAATCACCTACGGTCTGGAACGTCTGGCGATGTACCTGCAGGGCGTGGAAAACGTCTATGACCTGGTCTGGGCACGCAACGACCAGATGACCATCACCTACGGCGACGTCTTCCACCAGAACGAAGTCGAGCAGTCGAAGTACAACTTCGAACACTCCAATGTCGAGATGCTGTTCCGCCATTTCAGCGACCACGAAGCCGAGGCCAAGCGCCTGATGGCGCTGACGCTGCCCTTGCCCGCCTTCGAACAGGTCATGAAGTGTTCCCACACCTTCAACCTGCTCGACGCCCACGGCGCCATTTCCGTCACCGAACGCGCCGCCTACATCGGCCGGGTGCGGGCCCTGGCCCGGGAAGTGGCCCAGGCCTACTTCAACTCCCGCGAAGCCCTGGGCTTCCCGATGTGCAAGGGGAACGGGGCCTGAGCCCTGCCCCGCCGATGACAACACCCGGTCCGGCCGCCCCCAGCTGCCGGACCCACAGCAAGGTCCCATGCGATGAACGCCTCCCTTCTCGTTGAACTGCGCACCGAAGAACTGCCGCCCAAGGCCCTGGCCCGCCTGGGGCAGGTCTTCGCCGCGCAAATCCACGCCGGCCTTTCCGAACGCAATCTGGTCGAAGCCGGCGGCGACTACCAATGGTTCGCCACGCCGCGCCGGCTGGCGATCCGCGTCCCGGCGGTGCTGGCCGCCGCGCCCGACGCCCAGACCCTCGAAAAGATCATGCCGGTCGGCGTCGCCCTCGACGCCCAGGGCAATCCCAGCCCGGCGCTGGTCAAGAAGCTCGAAGCCAAGGGCATTCCCCTGTCCGAGTTGCCCCGCTTTGAAAAGCGGCCGGACGGCAAGAGCGAAACCTTTTTCTACCAGGCCACGGTCAAGGGCGCGCTGCTGGGCGACGTCCTCGCCGGCATCGTCAGCGACGCGCTGAAGAAGCTGCCCATCCCCAAGCTGATGCGCTGGGGCAACAAGGACGTGCAGTTCGTGCGTCCGGTGCATGGGCTGGTGATGCTGCACGGCGGCCAGGTGGTGCCGGGCGAAGTCCTGGGGCTGCAGAGCGGCGACACGACGCTGGGCCACCGCTTCCTGTCCAAGGGCGACATTCAGATTCCCGACGCCGACCGCTACGCCGACGTGCTCTATCAGCAGGGCAAGGTGGTGCCGGACTTCAACTGGAGGCGTGAGCTGATCGACGGCCAACTGCGGGCCCAGGCCCAGGCGCTGCAGGCGACAATCAACCCGGCCGAAGGCCTGCTGGACGAAGTCACGGCGCTGGTCGAATGGCCGCAGGTCTACGTCGGTGAATTCGAGGCGGAATTCCTCGAAGTGCCGCAGGAATGCCTGATCCTGACGATGCAGCAGAACCAGAAGTATTTTCCGCTGCTCGACGCCCGCGGCAAGCTGATCAACAAGTTCCTGATCGTTTCCAACATGGCGGTCGCCGACCCCAAGCACATCGTCGGCGGCAACGCCCGCGTGGTGCGGCCACGGCTGTCCGACGCCCGCTTCTTCTTCAACCAGGACCGCAAGAGCAGCCTCGCGTCCCGCGTCGAGAAGATGGGCAACGTCGTCTATCACAACAAGCTGGGCAGCCAGCTGCAGCGGATCGAGCGCCTGGAAGCCCTGGCGCAGAAAATCGCCGTCCGCCTCGGCGCCGCCAGCAGCCTCGCTGCCCGCGCCGCCCGCCTGGCCAAGGCCGACCTGATCACCGACATGGTCGGCGAATTCCCGGAACTGCAGGGGATCATGGGCCGCTACTACGCGCTGCACGACCGGGAAGACCGGGAAGTGGCCGACGCGATCCAGGCGCATTACCAGCCCCGTTTCGCCGGTGACGTGCTGCCCCAGGGCAACATCGCCTGCGCCGTGGCGCTGGCCGACAAGCTGGACGCGATGGTCGGCTTCTTCGGCATCGGCCAGATTCCCACCGGCGACAAGGACCCCTTCGGTCTGCGCCGCGCCGCGCTGGGCGTGCTGCGCCTGCTGCTGGAAACCCCGCTGCCGCTGGACCTGCGCGAACTGCTGAACGACGCCGCCGCCGGCTTTGCCCCCGGCCTGGTCGCCACCGACGCGCTGGACAAGCTGCAGGACTTCTTCTACGACCGGCTGCGCGGCAACCTGCGCGACGCCGGCCATGGCTTTGACGCCATCGAAGCCGTGCTGGCGCTGCGCCCGACCCGTGTCGATCTGATCCCGGCCAAGCTGGCTGCGGTCAACGCATTCCTGCGGCTGCCGGAAGCGCTGGCGCTTGCCGCGGCGAACAAGCGGATCGGCAACCTCCTGAAGAAGGCCGACACCGCCAGCCTGGGCGAGCCCGATGTGGCGCTGCTGCAGGAGCCGGCGGAAAAGGCGCTGTTCGAGCAGGTGCTGCACCTGGCGCCGCTGGTCCGCTCGCATGTGGCCAACGAGGCCTACACCGACGCGCTGCTGGCGGTGGCCAGCGTCCGCGCCGCGGTGGATGCCTTCTTCGATGGCGTGATGGTGATGGCCGAGGCACCGCTGCTGCGCGCCAACCGCCTCAGCCTGCTGCAGGCGCTGTCGCAGCAGCTCAACGCCGTTGCCGACATCTCCCGACTGGCCGTCTGAGATGAAAATGGTCATCCTTGACCGGGACGGGGTCATCAATTTCGACTCCGCCCAGTTCATCAAGAGCCCGGCGGAGTGGAAGCCGATCCCCGGCAGCCTCGACGCCATTTCCCGGCTCAGCCAGTCCGGCTACCGGGTGGTCATCGCCACCAACCAGTCCGGGGTCGGCCGCGGCCTGTTCGACATGGACACGCTCAACGCGATCCACGAGAAGATGCACAAGGCGGTGATCGGTGCCGGCGGCCGCATCGACGCGATCTTCTACTGCCCGCACGCTGCCGACTCCAAGTGCGACTGCCGCAAACCCAAGCCCGGCATGTTCCAGCGGGTCGGGACCTGCTTCAACGTCGATCTGCGCGGCGTGCCGGCGGTCGGCGATTCGCTGCGTGACCTGCAGGCCGCCGCCGCGGTCGGTTGCCAGCCGATGCTGGTGCTGACCGGCAAGGGCGAAAAGACCAGGGCCGAGGGCAATCTGCCCCCCGGCACGCTGGAATTCCCCGACCTCGCCGCGGCCGTTGAACACATTCTCAATCCATCATGATCGTTCTGCGCTCGACACTTTTCTGGATCATGGCGTCCTTGCTGACCATCCCCTACGGCTTTGCGCTGGCCGGGTTGAGCCTGGTGCCCTTGAAGATTCGTTACGCGGTGGTTGCCGGCTGGCGGCGCAGCTTCATGTTCCTGGTCCGCTATGTGCTGGGCGTCCGGATGGTCGTCCGCGGCCTGGAAAACGTCCCCGATTACCCGGTGATCATTTTCGCCAAGCACCAGTCGGCCTGGGAAACCGTGGCGTTGCAGGAAATCTTCCATCCGGTGGTGCTGGTGCTGAAGCAGGAACTGCTGCGCATCCCGTTCTTCGGCTGGGGTCTGGCGTCGCTGAAGATGATTTCCATCGACCGCAATTCCGGCAAGGAAGCCCTGCGCCAGATCGTCACCCAGGGGCGGGAACGGCTGGGCGTCGGCCTCAACATCATCATCTTCCCTGAAGGCACCCGGGTCGCCCCCGGCGAATACCGCCGCTACAAGCCCGGCGCCGCCTACCTCGCCTGCAAGACCGGCACCCAGGTGCTGCCGCTGGCGCACAACGCCGGGGAAATCTGGCCGCGCAAGGCGCTGCTGGTGCGGTCGGGGACGATCACCGTCAGCATCGGCCCGCTGATCGACACCGCCGGCAAGCGCGAGGCGGAGATCAACCACCTCGCCGAAACCTGGATCGAGGGCGAAATGCGCCAGCTGTCGCCCCGCTTTTACCCGGACGCCGCCCCCGAGGCCGCGAGCCCGGATGCGGCGCCCGGCCGCTGAAGCCGCGCCGCGGGACGCGGAAATCCGCCACCTCCGGCTGGGCGCGCAGGATGTGGTTTACCGGCTGCGGCGCAGCGCCCGCCGCAGCATCGGCCTCAAGATTGATCAGCACGGGCTGCAGGTGGCCGCGCCCGTGCGTGCCCGGCTGCTCGACATCGAAAACGTGCTGTTCGCCCAGCGCGACTGGGTGCTGCAGAAGCTGGCGGAGTGGGCCGAGCGCCTGGCCCGCCCGCTGCCGCAGCTGGAAGAGGGCACCACCTTTCCCTTTTTTGGTCACGATTGCCGGCTCAGTCTGGCCGTCGGGGGCAACCGGGCCCTCTGGAGTCCCGGCGACCTCCAGCTGACTTTGCTGCTGCGCAAGCCGGAGGCGGTGAAGCCGGTCTGGCAAAAGGCGCTGCAGGCGCGGGCGCGGGAATGCTTCAGCCAGCGCCTTGCCGAATACGCCGCCCGGCTGGGGGTGACGCCGCCGCCGCTGGCCCTGTCCTCGGCGCGGACCCGCTGGGGCAGCTGCAGCCGGCAGGGCGGCATCCGGCTGAACTGGCGGCTGATCCACTTCCCCTTGCCGCTGATCGATTACGTCGTCGCCCACGAGCTGGCGCATCTGCGGGAAATGAACCACAGCCCGCGTTTCTGGGCGGTGGTCGAGCAGCTTTACCCCGACTGGCGCGCCGCCCGGCTTGAACTCCGGCAGCGGGCCGCGGTCTGCCCTGTTTTCTGAAGGAGACGCCATGCGTTTGCTACACACCATGCTGCGGGTCGGCGACCTGGAGCGTTCCCTGGCCTTTTATACCGAAGTCCTCGGCATGCAGCTGCTGCGCCGCCAGGA
>JBEBBF010000372.1:0-7834 GCA_041158545.1 Pseudomonadota bacterium
TGCCGCGTCACTTCATCGGCGCTCTTCCGCTTGGCCGTACCGTAAATCATCATGAACAGGCCGGTCACCGCGAACGAGGCGAGGTAGAAGTGCACCAGACGGAAGAAGGTGTCGGCGCGGAACAGGGCGTCCCAGAAGTGGGTGTTGACCGTCCAGGTGGTCGGCGTCAGGTAGAGCTGTACCGTGGCCATGAACACCAGGGGCAGCGTCAGGAACAGCGCCACGGAAGCCGTGCCGATCGCGATGTGCAGCGACTTGCGCTTTTCCAGGGTGTGCCAGGTGTACTTGTACAGGTAGGACAACAGGAAGGCCGCGATATTGCCGTAGATGATGTGCAGCCACTGCGGCGAGTTCATGATCGCCGCCGCGTAGAACAGCGGGGTGAACATCACGCTGATCAAGAGCAGCGGGGCCACGCCCCACAGCGCGCCCATGTTTTCGCAGATCGTCACCGGCGTGGTCAGCAGGTAGGCCACCCGGTCGAACACCGGGTTGTTTTCCCGGGCGCCGCGCTTGTTGAAATACACGGAACCGGTGGAGGCACCGATCAGCACGTTGATGAACAGGATGTGCACCAGCCAGGCCACCACCAGCAGCACATGGAAAACCACATCGACGATCTCCAGCCCACCGGTCGGAATCGGCAGCGGAATGTCGTTAGGAATCAGGTTGAATTTCATCTTGCATAGTCCTCGAAGGGGTTACTTGCCGTTGAGCGTGACCAGGAAGGCGGCCAGGGCAGCCCGTTCCTCGTCCGTACCCGCGAAAGGCGGCATGAAGGGAGTTGCCGGAGAATTCAGCTGGCCGATACGGTGATAAATGGCCTGCTCATCCCAGCCCTTGACCCGATCCTTGATGGCATTGACGCCATTGACCGTGTGGCAGTAACGGCACTGGAAGTAGTAGAGCTTCTCGCCGACCTTGACCTTGTTTTCCGGCGTGATCGTGCGCAGGCTGTCCTCCAGGAACACCGCATGCTTCAGATAGCCTTCCTTCTTCAGCAGCGGCATGTCCTGCACGCGGACACCGTTGGCGTACATGAAGTTGTAGATGATGTAGGGCTTGCGCACGAATTCGCGGACCCGTTCCATCTGACCGATCAAGGTGCCGCTCGCGACCAGCATCACCACCGCCGCCAGCATCGGCGCCTTGCGCGGATTCAGGAACAGGTAGGCGGAAGATGCGGCAAACAGCAGGGCCAGACCCAGTGCGACCTTGGCGGCCAGACCCGGTACTTGTGCCAGCTTGTTGCCCAGGGCGCCGATGGCGAACAGGTTCTGCGCCGCTTCGGGGAACTGCAGGTAGTACCAGTAACCGAAGACGATCATCGGCACCACGCTGATATACAGGCACTTGCCGAAGAACTTCATGGCCCGCTCGCGGGTTTCCAGATCATCTCGGGTGACGAACCAGGTAATGATCATGGCGCCGCCCGCAGCCCAAACCACCGCAAAGAAGGTGCGGAAGGCCAGCGAAGGCATCCAGGACGGATTGAACAGCGAAGCAAGGTAGTCAGGCTTGGCCGGGAAGTCGGAAGCCAGCCATTGGCCCGGCGTCATCATGAAACCGAGGATGGCGGTGATGATGGCCATGGTCAGCCAGGAGGCGACGGCATAACCGACCACCAGCTTGAAGTGGCCCGCCTTGGCCGGCGTACCCAGCGGCCGGTTCTTCCAGGACAGGAACAACATCAGCAGCAGGACCATTTCGACGTTGAAGACGATCCATTCGATGAACCACTTCCAGAAGAACACCCGCAGCAGCGCGCCAATGGCCGCCGGATTGATGATATTGACGTGGACCCAGATGCCGATGCCGGTCAGGGCGCCGACAGCAGTCGCGAGGATGAACAGGGTGAACACCACCTTGTAGGTCACCTCGTCAAACTTCCGGTCGTTGTTCTTGATCGCGAAGTACTGGGCCAGGGCCAGGACGATACTGCCGCCCACCGCGGCGTGGGACATGAACACATGCACGATCGCGTCAAAGGCAAACATCAGCCGATGACCGACCAGAGGCATGTCGAAAATTGGAAAATCGAACATTGTTCCCCCTTTTTGAGGTTGTTAAAACGGAAATGCCAACAGGCGGATTCCGGTGCCTTCCCCTGCCGAATCGGCAACACCGGAAGGAAAGGAACCCCGTCGCCGGGGTTCCAGTGGAGGTGTGTCCCGACCATGGCTAGCCGGAAACGCCGCGATTCTCGCGACCGCCACCCCCGCCCGGAAGTGACCAAATGTCGCGCGGCATAATGTCGCCCCCCTTTCCGCCCCCTCTCCGCCCCGCCTGACGCGCCCCTTGGCCAGCACTGCGACAATCGGTCACTTCCCCGCACCATGCAGGCTCGCTAGATTCCACCCCGGCGTTTGTCCTGCGGCCTCCGGTTGCAGGCACCTCTCTGTTCCGGCCCGCGCTGCGGGCCGTTTTTTTCTAGCCGGCCGTGCTGATTTCCCTGCCCCAGATCACCCAATTACGCCTGATCCAACTGCGCTGGCTGAGCGTGCTGGTCATGCTGCTGGCTGCCCTGATCAGCCCCCACATCATCGGCACCCCCAGCCTGATGTCACCCCTGCTGGCCCTGGTCACCGTCATTGGCTGCGCCAACGCCTGCCTGCACCTGGCCTTCCTGTTCAGCCGGGACGACCGCAACGGGCTCCCGCTGTTCACCCCGCTGGTTCAACTGAGCCTCGACCTGCTGGCCTGGAGCAGCTACGTCTTCATGTCCGGCGGCGCCACCAACCCGCTGATTTCCGTTTTCCTGCCACTGGTCGGCATCGGTGCCATCGTCCTCAGCCCTAGCGGCGCCTGGATGTTCGGCGTTGCCACCATCGGCAGCTACAGCCTGCTGTGGCATTTCTACCAACCCCTGGCAGTCGCCGATGCCCAGTCCGCCACCCATCTCCACCTGCTCGGGATGTGGCTTGTGTTCGCGATTTCCGCCGTGGTGCTGATCTGGTTCATTCTGAAAATGACCCAGACCATCCGCGGCCGGGACGCGGAACTGGCAGCGACTCGGGAAAAAGCCATCCGTAACGACTGGCTGGTCTCCCTCGGCAGCCTGGCCGCCAGCGCTGCCCACGACCTCAGCACCCCGCTGGGCACGCTCAACATCCTGGCCGAGGAGTTGCTGCACGACCCGCAACTGCCGCCTGCCCTGCGTCCCGACCTGGAACTGATGGGCCGCCAGATCGAACGCTGCAAGCAGGCCCTGACCCAGCTGACCCAGCTCGCCGCCCACCCCAGGGAAACCAGCGCCAGCCTGCTCCCCGTCACCGACTGGCTGCAGCGGCAATGGGGCGCCTGGCAATCGCTGAACCCCGGCGTCAGCCTCACGATCCAGCTCGCTCCGACCCTGGAACAACGGCACATCCAGCCGGACATCACCATCGAACGCGCCATCGCCAACCTGCTCGACAACGCGCTGCGCGCCGGCGCCCGCGAAATCCGGCTCCAGGCCGGAGAACAGGACACCCGCCTGCTGCTCCAGGTCGCCGACGACGGCTGCGGGATCGCCGCACCGGCACAACAGGCCTTTGCCGCCGGTCAGCCCGCGGCCTCCGACAGTGGCCTGGGCATCGGACTGCTGCTCGCCCGCGCCGCCATCGAACGCCGGGGTGGCCGGCTGGAGCTGGCCGCCTGCCCCGCTGGCGGCAGTCTGGCCCGGATCGAACTCCCCCTGCCACCAGGAGGCCTGCCATGAGCGAAGAACCCCGGCAACTGCTGCTGATCGATGACGACGAAAACTACAGCGCCGTCTTGTCCCGCGCCCTCATCCGCAAGGGCTTCGCGGTACAGACCGCAGCCCGGATCGAGGACAGTCTGGAAATCGCCCGCATCCAGGACCCGGAATACATCCTGCTCGACCTCAACCTGGCCGGCCTGTCCGGGCTGAACCTGATCCAGCCGCTGCTGGACCTGATTCCCGATGCCCGGATCGTCATCCTCACCGGCTACGCCAGCATCCAGACCGCCGTCGGCGCCCTCAAGCTCGGCGCCTGCCAATACCTCCCGAAGCCGGCCAACGTCAGCGACATCGTCAAGGCCCTGGTCGATGACAACGTGGACATCCCCGACTACCCGGAAGAAGACCGGATGACATTGCAGCATCTGGAGTGGGAATACATCCAGCGCACGCTGGCCGAACACGGCGGCAACATCGCCGCCACCGCCCGCGCGCTGAAGATGCACCGCCGCACGCTGCAGCGGAAGCTGGCCAAAAAACGTCCGTCCGACCCCGATTAGCCCCGCGACAATTTGCCGCAGGGTCGGCCGCAGGGCTTTGGCTAGACTGCCGGGTTGATTTTTCCAACCGGCCGCCAGGGACGTGATCGCACCCAGGCCTTCCTCTCCGCCCGCCCGCCTGGTCTAGCCGCACACCGGGGCCATTTCCGGGCCGTTCCATAAAGGCAATCAAATGCAAAACGGATTCAAAAGCAAGGCGGCAGACCGCCTGCCGGCCAGGACCCCCCTCGCGCTGGCACTCGCCGGCGCCCTGATCGGCAGCCCCGCCTGGGCCCAGACCACCCCGGAATTGCCGACCGTGCAAATCACCGGTGAACGCTTCCAGCCCGGACAAACGGCTTTCGGCAACACCCTGCGTGGTGACAATCTCAACGCCCGCCGCTTTGCCAGCAGCGACTCGGCGGCACTGCTGGACGGCATCCCCGGCCTGAGTTTCTACACCGGCGGCGGCGTTTCCAGCCTGCCAGCGATCAACGGCCTGGGCGACGACCGCCTGAAAATGACCGTGGATGGCATGAGCATCACCTCGGCCTGCCCCAACCACATGAATCCGGCCCTGTCCTACATCGACCCCGCCGCGCTGGGCCAGATCAGCGTCTTCGCCGGCGTGGTCCCCGTCAGCCAGGGCGGAGACAGCATCGGCGGCGCCATCGCCGTCAAGTCGGCAGCGCCGGTCTTCGCCGAGCCCGGTCAGGGGCTGAAGACCAGCGGGGGAGTCAATGCCTATTACCGCAGCAACGGGACAGTCACCGGCGCCGGCGCGCGGGTTTCCGTTGCTTCGGAAAACCTCAGCATCGGCTACGTCGGCAACACCGTGGATGCCGGCAATTACACGGACGGCAAAGGCCAGGTCGTCGGTGCCAGCCGCTACAAGGTCAGGGACAACGCCTTGAAGCTGGCCGCCCGATCCGGGGCCGACCTTTACACGCTGGACATCGGCTGGCGCGACATCCCGGTTCAAGGCTTCCCGAATCAGGCGATGGACATGATCTACAACCGCAGCCTGTCGTTTAACGCCGCCTACAAGGGGATTTTCGACTGGGGTGGCCTGGAAGCCCGCGCCTTCCGCCAGCGTGTCCGGCACAAGATGGACATTCTTCCCGAGAAGGGTGGCCAGATGCCGATGGACACCGATGCGGTTGACCTCGGCTACGCCCTCACCGCCACCACCGCCCTGGGCGAGCGGCATATCGCCCGCTTCGGTCACGAATTCCACCGCTTCACGCTGGATGACTGGTGGCCGCCGCTGGCCGCGGGCTTCATGTCGCCCAACGATTTCTGGAACATCCGCGACGGCAATCGTGACCGGCTGGCGCTGTTTGGCGAAGTGGACAGCAAGCTCAGTGACAAGCTGAGCACGCAAGTCGGCCTCCGGCTGGAACAGGTCCGGATGAATACCGGCAATGTCCAGGGCTACTTCAACACCGGCGACACGGACATGATGGGCATGCCCCTGCCCAATGGCACGATCTATCAGAACGACGCCAACGCCTTCAATGCCCGTGACCACAAGCGCAAGGATCTCAACTGGGACTTCACGGCTTCAGCCCGTTACGTCGAAAACGAAAAGCAGACCTACGACATCGGCTTCTCCCGCAAGACCCGCTCGCCCAACCTCCACGAGCGTTACACCTGGTCCAACGAAGCCATGATGGCCGGGCTGATGAACAACTGGTTCGGCGACCTCAACTCCTACGTCGGCAACATCGACCTCAAACCCGAAGTGGCCTACAGCCTCAAGGCCAGCGCCGACTGGCACGATGCCGAAAATCGGGACTGGCAAGTCAGGGCCGCCCCGTTCTACACCTATGTCGCGAACTACATCAACGCGGTACCCAATACCGACGGCAATCCCTACAACATGAGCATGCTGGCCGGACGCCAGTCGCTGCGTTTTGCCAACCAGGACGCCAAGCTCTACGGCCTGGACCTCTCCGGGAAAAAATTCCTCGGGCGTGCCGGAGGTGAATGGGCTGCCCGCGCCACCCTGAGTTATGTCCGCGCCAAGGCAGACAACGGCGACAACCTCTACAACATCATGCCGACCAACGCCAGGCTGGCCCTGGATCACGCGCTGGGCGCCTGGAACACGACCCTGGAAACCGTGCTGGTCAGCGCCAAACGCCACGTCAGCGCCGTCCGGGCCGAACAGACCACCGCCGGTTACGCCGTCACCAATCTGCGGACCAGCTACCGGCTGAGCAAAACCCTGCGTCTGGACGCCGGAGTCGACAACCTGTTCAACCGTCACTACAGCCTGCCCCTGGGCGGACTGGAATACGCCAGCGCCGACATGATGATGGGCGTCGCCCCCAAACCCCTGCGCGGCATGGGCCGCTCGCTCAACGCCGGCTTCTCCCTCGATTTCTGAGGCCGCGACCGGCCTCAGCCGGGTCAGCGGGCCGGACAGCGCAGGATGTCCGGCCCGCTGACCTTTCGCTCCCCGCCCGCCCCCCGCGACAATTTGCCGCAGAGTCGGCCACGCCGCCTTGGCTAGACTCCCCCGCTCGATTTGAAAACAACAACCGACGGAGGAGTTTCTTCATGCCCCAACCCAAACTGCCACTGCGCCCCATCGCGCTGTGCCTGGCCACCCTCTCCGTCAGCCCCGTGCTACCGGTGCTGGCCCAGGAACAACAGCTCTCGACGGTGTCGATCAGCGCCGAAAAGGAAAGCGGCTACATCCCCGCCAGCACCCGCGGCGCAACCCGCACTGACACGCCGATCGAGCAGATTCCCCAATCCGTCGTCGTGATTCCCCGCGCCCTCATTGAAGACCAGGGCTCGCGCAACCTTTCGGATGTATTGCGCAATGTCAGCAACGTCACCGCCCTCGATGCGCGCGACTCCAACCTGACCGGCTTCAAAATCCGCGGTTTTTCCTCGGCCACCATCGTCGATGGTGTTGCCACCCCCGGCATCTTCCAGAACCAGGAAAGCCTGGTCGGCATCGACCAGGTGACGGTGATCAAGGGACCGTCCGGTGGCCTCTATGGCGGCTCCCAGGGCATGAACTACTCGACCGTTGGCGGCGCCGTCGTGATTTCCACCGCGGAACCCGGCCAAACCCCGATCCGGAAAATCGGCGTCAGCGGTGGCAGCTACCAGCAGCGGGGCGCCCACTTCGACTTCAACCAGCCGGTCAATGAGGTGCTGGCAGTCCGCCTGACCGGGGAATACAGCAATACCGACAGCGAGACCAAGCAGCTCTACATCAAGCGCACTGCCCTGCTTCCCAGCATTCTGCTGACGCCGAATGCCGACACCAAAATCGTGCTGCGCCTGCGAGATGTCAAAAACGAAACCCTGGACTATCAGGGCCTGCCGCGCGCCAGTGCCGGCAGCCCGGACGTGATCAACGGGATCAACCGCAGCCTGTTCATCAGCGCCAGCAGCATGCCGCCCAGCACCAACGACATGCGGGGCGCCAACCTGCAATGGACCCAGCGGCTGAACGACCAGTGGCGCTTTGGCCTGACCGTCGCCCGCAACACGCTGGAACTGAATGAAACCGGCGCCTTTGCGGCCTCGGTGATCGACGCCTTTGTCGGCCCCTTCTTTGGCTATCAGTTCGGTCTGGCCAACCAGGACA
>JBEBBF010000373.1:0-4224 GCA_041158545.1 Pseudomonadota bacterium
GCACTCGAACGAACAGATGCGCGCCTGGGTCGATTCGGCGGGCAGGGCGGCATCACAACATTCACAGGTCGGGCGAAGCTGCAGCATGTCGACGCTCCCCAGACGTCAACTTTCCTTGAACGAAACCTCGAAGGTCACGGTGACTTCTTCGCTTTGCGATGAGGTGCAGGTGCTGAAGCGGCGAACCGCGTTCTGCACCGGGCGGAAATATTCGCGAGGACCCGACAAGGGCGTGACATCGGTGACCTGTCCGCCCTTGATCTTGAAACTCACCTTCACCACACCCGTGATACCGACGCGGTCGAACACACCAGCCAACGATGCCGCAAGGTTTTCCTTGTAACCCGGGCAGGCGACGCTGATCTCGTTCTTCGGCGGCGCCGGTGGTGCCGGTGCCGGCGGCGGTGGTGCCGGCGGTGCAGGCGGCGCGGGCGGCGGCGGCGGCTTGATTTCCACCGGCTTGGGCGGCGGCTCGACCTGCTGGATGGCCTGGATGGCCGGCGCGGCAATCGGCGGCGGAGGCGGTTGCACCTCCGGCGGCGGCACATAGGGCGGCGGCGGCGGGGCGTCCATCGGCGGCGGCTTGTCGACCAGCTTGACCTCCTTGGGCGGCGGAGGCGGCGGCGGCGGGGGCGGAGGCGGCTTGATCTCCTCCATGATCTTCATCTCGATGGGTTTCTTGATGACTTCGACGGCCTTGCGTGCAAGGCCGGACACCAAACCCCAGACGATCAGCACATGAAGTAGCACGACAAAACCGAGGCCGATCATTCGGCGCTGCGGGTTATGGGGCTGAAAGTCTTGATCCATGGTCGATCTGCTTGGTCCGCTTTGAATGCTGCCGAGCGTGTGAGTTACTGGCCGATGAATTGTTCGGAGCCGATCACACCGAGTTTGACCAGGCCCTTCTTGTTGGCACTGACCATCACCTCGGCAAAGGTGTTGTACTTGGCCAGACGATTCGGTCGCACATGGATTTCGGGTTGCACCGGCTGCTCGGAGGCGGCCTGCATCTTGGCTTCGAGGTCGGCCCGGTCGGTCACCGGCAGGCCTTGCCAATACACGATGCTGCGCTCGTCGATATCGATCTTGATCACCTCGGGCTTGATGTCGCTGGGCGGTGGATTGCCCACCGGCATATTGAGATTGATGCTGTGCAACTGGATCGGGATGGTGATGATGAGCATCACCAGCAGAACCAGCATCACGTCGATCAGGGGGGTCGTGTTGATATCCATCATCACTTCCGGTTCACCACTGCCCGAACTGCTACCGACATTCATTGCCATGATTGATCTTTCGATTGCGGACGAGCGATGGGCTCGTCGAACTGCCCATTGCTGCGAATCATCCGCGGGGCGGTGGTTCGGTGATGAATGACACCTTCGCAATGGCTGCACGCTGGCAGGCGTAGATGATCTTGCCCACCGAATCGTAGTTGGCGGTCAGGTCGCCACGAATATGAACCTCGGGTTGAGGGTTCATCAGCGACACCTTCTTGAGCCGCTCGACCAGTTGCTGCGTGTTGGCCACCTTGGCGTCGTACCAGTAGATACCACCCTTGGCATCGACCGATACCACGATGTTTTCGGGCTTGCTTTCGCGTACCTCGTTGCGTTCCTTGGGCAAGGTCACTGCGATCGAATAGTTCACCACCGGAATGGTGATCAGGAAGATGATCAGCAGCACCAGCATCACGTCGACCAGCGGCGTGGTGTTGATGGTGGAAACAACTTCGTCCTCGCCCTCGGAAGGGCCGATCGACATAGCCATGATTCACGGTTCCCGGTCAGGTCAGGGCCGCACCGCGGGGGCGCCCATGACAGTTGAAAAGAGGCGGGGACGTGTCAGGATTTCTTGGCTGCCTGGGCCAGCAGCACGGCATGCAGGTCGTTGCCGAAACTGCGCACTTCGTCCATCACACCCTTGTTGCGGCGCACCAGCCAGTTGTAGCCGAGCACCGCCGGCACCGCGACAGCCAGGCCGATGGCCGTCATGATGAGGGCTTCGCCGACCGGGCCGGCCACCTTGTCGATCGAGGCCTGGCCTGCCACGCCAATGGCGGTGAGCGCGTGATAGATACCCCAGACGGTACCGAACAGACCGACGAACGGCGCGGTCGAGCCGACCGTGGCAAGAAATGCCAGACCATCCTGCATGCGAGATTGAACGCGTTCCATCGCACGCTGGATCGACATGGTCACCCAGGTATTGAAATCAACCTGGCCCAGCAGGCCATCGTGTTTCTTGGTGGCTTCGAGCCCGGCATTGGCAATGTAGCGATACGGGCTGCCTTCGGTCAGCGCCTGCGCGCCTTGTTCCACCGAACCGGTTTTCCAGAAGTTTTCGGTGGCTTCGCGCCCCTGCTTGTTCATCTTGGCCTGCTCGATGATCTTGGTAATGATGATGTACCAGCTGCCCATCGACATCACGACCATGATCACCAGCACACTTCGGGCCACGAAATCGCTGCCTTCCCACAAGGCACTGAGACCGTAGGGGTTATCGGTCTTTGCAGCGGACGGCGCCGTGACCTGGCTTGCCATGGGTTGGGCGGCCGATGCGGCATCGCTTTGTGCATAGGCCACGGAGGTGTCAACCAGACTCAAGGACACCAGCAAGGCGAAGGCCGCGACAGCGATCAGCAACAGGGAACGCAACTTTGCAAGCATGAAAACTCCGTCAAATTCGAGTGGGTTCGAGAGGGCGCGGGCGCTGGGGGGATGGACATGCAAGATCCGGCCCATTGGCGCAAGCGCGCCCCACGGGCGACACGGCATGATAACCGGCGAAGTTGCGCTCGCAGTCAGGGCCATTGCCTAGTGGACGCCCCTGTTCGGGGCGCGGATCTGCCACGCTTGGCGGCTGCCTGCACGCGGGCCCGGGTGGGAATCTTTATGGAACTGGCCGAAGTACCCGCTTGACAAGTCCATGTGAAAAAGGGAACGACAGATCTGTCGTTCCCTTCAAATGAGCTGCCAAGTCAGGCTGCGCGCCGCAGCGCGCAGCACTCGGGCGTCAGAACTTGTAGGACGCTGCCAGTCCGAACGTTCTGCCCTTGATATCGGCATACCGCGGATCGACGCCGACCATATTGCCGCCGACAGTCTTGATACTCAGCGGCGGCTTCTTGTCGAGCAGGTTCTTGATGCCTGCTGTGACGCTGAAGGCCTTGGTCACCGTCCACTTGCCCTGCCAGTCGAAGGTGTAATAGGCGGGCACTTCCCAGTCGCTGATGGCAGCAGCACCACCGCGCGAACCGTCGGGGTTGCGGTTGAAGATGATGCCATCCGCCGGAACATAGGTCTGGTCCGTGTAGCCGGGTTTCCAGTACATCGTCAGGGTGTTGCTGAACGCGCCGGTTTCCAGCGTGCCTTGCAAACGCAGCAGCGTGCGGAACGCCACCTGGTCGTCGCTGCCCATCTTGCCGATGCTGGATTCCTTGCCACCACCGAAGCCATAGTCGAAGTACGACGAGAACAGGTAGGTCACCTGGGCCTGGCTGGTGAGGCGGCCGATCGGGGTATCGGTGCGCGCCATGATGTCGAGGTCGACACCCTTCGACGCCGCCACGGCACCGTTCACCGGCACTTCGTTGAAGGTCAGGATCGGACGGTTCGTGGCCGGATCGGTGGTGACACTGAACAGTGAGCGGTAGGTCTCGAAGTTATCGAAGGCCGTGTCCTCAGGCACCGGGGTGATCACGTCCTTGACCTTGACGCTCCAGAACTCGGCGCCCATCGACAGGGTGCGGCTCGGCTCCAGGCGGAAACCCAGGGTCCACTGTTCCGAGTTTTCCGGCTTCAGGCCGTCTTCGCCGGTCAGGGCATTGCCGCCCTTGAGCTTGCGCCACTGGGTGGGAACCGGACGGCATCCCGGGGCGAGGGGATCGGGTGCCGTCACCGGGCAGGCCCGGGCCGTGCCGATCACACCGAAGTCGGCCAGCGGTGCGGTGATGTCGTTGAGCGTCGGGACACGGAAGCCGGTGCCATACGAACCGCGGACCAGGATTTCCTGGCTCGGCTGGAAACGCAGGCCCAGCTTGTACGTTGTCTTCGAAGCGCTGTTGCCCTGGGTGGCCGGCGAATTCAGTGCACCCGTCGAATCGAAGTTGAACGAGTTCTTCGCAGCGTCGTACGAGTCATTGCGCAGCGCGGTCGTCACTTCGAGCGTCTTGCTGAAGGGCAGCAGCAGTTCGGCGTAGATGCCACGGCTCTTGCGGGT
>JBEBBF010000374.1:0-3010 GCA_041158545.1 Pseudomonadota bacterium
CCCGGGTGCGGTCATTCTTCCGGCGCAGCTGGTTTTCGGCGGACAGCATCCCGTTGGCGTAGTTGAAGTACTGCACCAGCGGGATGTAGGACGGGCAGACCCAGGAACAGCTGCCGCAGCCGATGCAGTCGCCGACGAAAATCTTCGCGGCGGCGTCCAGCTTGTCCTTCTTGATCAGCGCCGCCATTTCCATCGGCGACAGGCCGCAGGGGCAGACCTCGACACAGCTGCCGCAGCGGATGCAGGGCCGCTCCTGGCCTTCGCGCCATTCGCCCTCGGCCAGCGCCAGCAAGCCGGCACTGCCCTTGACCACCGGCACATCCAGTCCCGGCAACGGCTGGCCCATCATCGGCCCGCCCAGCACCAGCTGCCGCGGCGCTTCACGGAAACCGCCGCAGAAGGCGACCAGCTCGGACAGCGGCGTGCCGATCAACACCTCCAGGTTCGCCGGCTGGCGGATGGCGCCGCCGGTCACCGTGACGATCCGGGAAATCAGCGGCCGGCCCAGCCGCACCGCATGCGCCACCGCCCGCGCCGTCGCGACGTTGTGGGTCACGACGCCGACTTCGGCGTTGCGGTGTTCCGCCGGGGTTTCCCGGCCGGTGACGATCCGGGTCAGATGCTGGGCGTAACCCACCGGGTAGCGCACCGGCACCGGCTGGATCGTCACCCCGGCCAGCCCGTTCGCCGCCTGGCGCAGGCTGGCGATGGCTTCCGGCTTGTTTTCCTCGACGGCGATGATGATCCGGTCCACGCCCAGCGCCCGCGCCATGATCCGGGCGCCATCGACCACTTCCGTGGCGTATTCCCGCATCAGCCGGTCGTCGCAGGTCAGGTAAGGCTCGCACTCGGCGCCATTGATCAGCAGCGTGTCCAGCTTGTACTGCTGGCCCATGTTCAGCTTGATCGCCGCCGGAAAAATCGCGCCACCCAGGCCGACGATGCCGGAAACGGCAACCCGGTCGATCAGCACCTGCGGCTCGGCCTGCAGCGGATCCACAATCGGCACCGGCAGCTCGCCCCAGGCATCCTCGCCATCGCTCTCGATGATCAGGGTTTCCTGGGTCAGGCCGGAGGCGTGGGGCGCCTGGACTTGCTCGATGGCCAGCACCCGGCCGGAGGTCGGCGCATGCTGGGTCGCCGAGAAGCTGCCCTGGCGGACGCACAGCACCTGGCCTTTTTTGACCGTGTCGCCGGGGCCGACGATGGGCACCGACAGCGCGCCGACGTGCTGCTGCAGCGGGATGTAGAGTCTGGCCGGCAGCGGCAGACGCTGAATCGCCGCCTGGCTGGAAAATTCCTTGCAATAGTCCGGATGGACGCCGCCGGAGAGGTGAAAGATGGGCATGGGGCGTTCCTCAGTGGCTGACGGCGGCCTGCGGCTTGGGCCAGTGCCAGGTGCTGACCGTGGTCGGCACCGGACGCAGCTCGATGCCGCCGGTCGGGCAGACTTCAACGCACTTGCCGCAGCCATGGCACAGCTCGGCGATCACGTCGTGCATCTGCTTGGTCGAGCCGATGATGGCATCGACATTGCATTCCGGGATGCAGCGGGTGCAGCCATAGCAAAGCTCAGGCACGACATGGGCGTAGACCGGGCCCTTTTCCTCGTGGTCCGACAGGTCGGCGCTGATCCCCAGCTTTTTCGCCAGGGCTTCGGCCAGCGCCCGGCCGCCCGGCGGGCAGAGGGTGACCGGCGCTTCGCCGCGGGCCAGCGCCGCCGCGGCCTGGCCGCAGCCGACAAAGCCGCATTGGCCGCACTGGGAGCCGGGCAGCATGCCCTGCAGTTCCGCTTCCAGCGGGTTTTCCTCGACGGCGAGGCGTTCGGCAGCAAAGCCGAGCAGGCCGCCGAGCAGGAGGCCGAGTCCGGCCAGGATGGCAATCGCGATCAACATCGTCTCTTCCTTTCTTCAGGCGCCAATGCCGGAAAAACCCATGAAGGCCAGCGCCAGCAGACTGGCGGTGATGAAGCCCAGCGGCGGGCCTTCAAACAGGCGGGGGGAATCACACACGGCCAGCCGCTCGCGCAGGCCGGCAAACATCACCATCACCAGGCTGTAGCCGAGCGACGAGAAAAAGGCGAACAGCGTGCTGGTCAGGAAGCTCATCCGCCCCTCGACCAGCAGCAGCGCGACCCCCAGCACCGCGCAGTTGGTCGTGATCAGCGGCAGGTAGATGCCCAGCATCTGGAACAGCGCCGGCGACAGCTTCCTGACCGCCATTTCGGTGAATTGCACCGCGCCGGCGATGACCAGGATAAAGGTCACGGTGCGCAGGTAGCCGAGGTCGAACGGCGCCAGCAGCCAGGTTTCCACCGCCCAGTCGGCCATCGACGACACGGTGATGACGAAGGTCGTCGCCATCCCCATCCCGACCGCGGTGTCGAGGCGGGTGGTGACCCCCATGAATGAACAAAGGCCGAGAAAGCGCGCCAGGATCACGTTATTGACCAGGGCGGCGCTGACCAGCAGCAACAGGATTTCACGCATCGCGCTTGGCTCCTACCGAAGGGAAAAATTGAATGGGCTGTTCCTGCCGGCGCAGGATGCGCGCCTGCAGGCTGCCGCGGGACTCCAGCCGCCGGGCCGGCAGCCGCATCGCCACGAAGCCGAGAAACAGGCCGGCCACCGTCGCCAGCGCGGTCAGTTCGTCCCGGCCCAGCAGCCGGTCGGCGACCAGCGCAAAAGCCAGCGCGAACAGGAGCGGCAGCAGGTAGGCAATCGCCGCCCCCAGCACCAGCCGGTTTTGCGGGAAGCTCAGTTCGACCTGGTCGCCGACCTGCAGACCGGGCTGCCCGGCCAGCTTGAAGCGGCGGGCTTCGAGCCGGCTGGCGAGGCTGCCCAGGCCCTTGCTGCCGCAGGCGGAGGCGGTGGCACAAGCGCCGCAGCTGCCGCCCTGCACGGGTTCCAGCCAGACGGCGCCGTCTTCGATGGCGACGACCTTGGCCAGCGCGGTGTGGCCACTGCTGCAGGCGGCGTGATCCGGATCGGGGGATTCGTCCAGAAGCGAG
>JBEBBF010000375.1:0-3977 GCA_041158545.1 Pseudomonadota bacterium
GGCCAGGGTATCGGCGCCGACGGCGGCGGCATCCAGTTGCGCCAGCAATTCCGCCGCGGCCTGGCGCTGGCCCAGCCCGAGCCGGGTCCGCAGCGTCAAAAGGCGCAAGGAGGGCAAAGCCGCCTGGTCGGCGCTCAGCGTGTCCAGCAGGGCGAGCGCCGCAGCGTAATCGCCGGCTTCGACCGCATCCTCGATCTTCAGCCGCAGGATCGCCGGGCCGGCCTCCGGGTCCGCCTCCTGCCAGCGTTGCAGCCACTCGGCGAGCTGCGGCCGCTGGCGCGACCTGAGCGCCGCTTCCGCCGCCAGCTGGGCGGCCGGCGCGGCGAAGCTGCCGCTGCGATGAACGATTTCGGCCAATTGCAGCGCGGCGCCATCGCGGCCGGCCCCGGCCTGACGCAGCGCGTCCTGATATTGCGTCGCCATCCGCGCCTGTTCCCGCTCGGCCCGCCATTGCCGGGCCCGGGCCGGCAGCGCCGCGGTGGCCGCCAGACCGCGCAGCAGGCCGTAACCGGCGCCGAACCCCAGCACCAGCAGCAACAGCAGCAGGCTGAGGGACACTTCCAGCCGCCACGGCGGCAGCACCACCAGCACGTAAGCTTCGCTGTAACGGATGCCCAGCGCTGTCGCCGCCGCCAGCGCGAACATCGCCGTCAGCCAGAACAGGCCGCGCACTTAGCGTTTCTCCTTGACCGGGCGGAAGTTGCGCAGCGCCTGCAGGCTGTCGTTGAGCGTCGGCAGTTCGATGACGATTTCGGTGCCGGAAAGCTGGCGCAGCATCGATTGCGCCTGCTGGACCGGCTTTTCCCGGACGTCGAAGTGCCGTTCCAGCCACTCCTGACACAGCTTCAGCTCGTTGCGGAAGGTCCATTGATCGCGGGACAGCAGCGCCAGCCGGGCGTTGAGCAAGCGCAGCTTGACGTTTTCCCGCAGGAAAAAGGCCTGCCCCGGCGCCAGCAGGATCGGATCGCTGCGGTCGAAACGCTGGATGCGGATCAGGTTGCGCACCTCCAGCCAGAGGTTTTCGCCCAGCTGCTTCCACCAGGCGCTGCTGCCGGCCAGCTCCGCCGGCACGTCATCCGCCGGCCGCGGCCGTTCATCCACCGCCAGCGGCAGGCTGTCCAGGCTGATGATCAGGTTTTCCAGGCGCAGGCTCATGCCGGGGATGTCCACATAGGGCGTGCTGCGCAGCCGGTCGAGATCACGGTTCAGTGTCTTGCGCAACGCGATGAACTGCGGCCGGTCGATCCGGCTCAGGCGGTTTTCCGCGCTCTGCAGCGCCAGGATCGCGACCTGGACATTGCCGGCCAGCTGCAACTGCTGCGCCGCCAGATTGATGCCCTGCTCCACCTCGGCCAGGATCGCGTCGTCCTTGCTCCGCGCCAGTTCCTGATACAGGGATTCCAGCGCGGCGGTCTGGCCCTGGGAATCGCTGACCCGGGCGTCGAGCGCCGCCAGCCTGGTCTGCATCCCGTTGGCCTGTTCCTGGGTGTGGCGGGCGATGTTGCGGGTTTCCTTGCTCGCGGCTTCCGCCTCGGCGAGGCGCCGGGCCATTTCCTGCTGGGCGTCCGCCAGCCGGCTGCGGGTTTCCAGCCACTGCCAGCCGGCAAGCCCCAGGCCGAGCAGCGCCAGGGTCGCCCAGAAATTGCGCCAGCCATTGCCGGCCGACGACAGCGGCGGCGCGGGCGGCAGCGGGGAAGTGGTGGAGGTTGGGGATTCGTCGCTCATGATTGCGGCCAATTATAGGCACACAGGCCGGCGACGATGCCGGCGTCCGCCGGGCCGGTCAGGATCACCTGCTGCAACCCCAGGGCGCGGGCATTGTCGGCGATCCGGGCGTGGGGCACGAACAGCGGCGTCGCCATCAGCCGCGCCCGCCCGGCTGCATCGAGCAGATCAAGCAGGTAACGCAGGCCTTCGCTGCTGGAGACGGTCAGGGCGTCGAGCTGGCCGGCGTCCCAGGCGGCGTGCAACACCGCCGGACCCAGGGCCGGTGGCAGCCGGCGGTAGCAGGGAATCGCATCGACCTGGGCGCCGCGGGCACGCAGCGTGTCGCCCAGCAGTTCACGGCCTCCGTCGCCGCGGAAGATCACCACCCGGCGCCCGGCGAGGGCCGCGGCCTGCAGTTGCGGCAGTTCGAGCAGGGCTTCCGAATCAAAACGCTGCTGCGGGGCGATGGCGCCGGGGATGCCGGCGGCGGCCAGGGCCTTGACCGTGCCCTGCCCCACCGCGGCGGGCAGCAGGCCGGCCGGCCAGGCGGGCAAGGCCGGCAGGCTGTAATTCACCGCATTGGGACTGATGAAGATCGCCAGCGCGTAGTCGCCCAGCCGGGCGGCGGCGGCAGCCAGCGGCGCCGGGTCGGCCGCCGGCTCGATCTCGAGAAGGGGAAACAACAGGGGCGCGCCACCCGCAGCGACAATCGCCGCAGCCAGCCCGCCCGCCTGGGCCCGCGGACGGGTGACCACGATGGTCCGCCCCGCCAGCGGCAGGCTCATGCGCAGGCCGCGAGCTGGGCGAGGATGGCTTCGGCGCCGTTCTGGCGCAGTTCCGCCGCCAGTTGCCGGCCCAGGGCTTCGTCCTGATCCGGTTCGCCGCGGATTTCGCCGCTGACCATCTGCTGGCCGTCGGCGGTGGCGACGAAACCGCGCAGCCACAACTGGCCATTTTCCAGAATGGCGTAGCCGCCCAGCGGCACCTGGCAGCTGCCGCCCAGGGCGCGGGAGAAGGCGCGCTCGGCTTTGACGCAATGGGCGGTTTCGGGGTGATCCAGCGGCGCCACCCAGTTCAGCGCCGCGGCGTGGCCGCTCGGCACCTCGATGCCCAGGGCGCCCTGGCCGGGGGCCGGCAGGGATTGTTCCGGGGTCAGCACCGAGCGAATCCGGGCGGAAAGCCCCAGCCGGATCAGCCCGGCGGCGGCGAGGATGATGGCGTCGTACTGGCCTTCGTCCAGCTTGCGCAGCCGGGTATCGAGGTTGCCGCGCAGGCTGCGAATCTCCAGCTGCGGGTAGCGGGAACGCAGCAGGGCTTCCCGGCGCAGGCTGGAGGTGCCGACGATGGCGCCGGCCGGCAGCTCGTCCAGGCTGGCGTAACGGTTGGACACGAAAGCGTCGCGGGGATTTTCCCGCTCGCCTATCGCCGCCAGCGTGAAGCCTTCCGGCATTTCCATCGGCACATCCTTCATCGAATGCACCGCCAGATCGGCGCGGCCTTCGGCCATCGCCACTTCCAGTTCCTTGATGAACAGACCCTTGCCGCCAATCTGCGCCAGCGGACGATCAAGAATCTGATCCCCCTTGGTGGTCATCCCGAGAATGACAACCTCGGAACCCGCATGTAGACTCGATAAGCGATCCCTGATGTGCTCGGCCTGCCACAGGGCCAGGCGGGATTCACGGGAAGCAATGACGATTTTGGAAGGCGTAGACATGGCAATGACAGGGAAAAAGGCCAGCGGCGGCTGGGGAGGCGCGATTCTAGCATGCTCGCCCGACCGCCCCTCCCGGACGTCCCGCCCCGGCATGGCTGCACTGCTGCGGCGCCTGGCCACCCTGTTGGCCCACCTTCTCGCTACCGCATGCCTGCTGCTGCCCGGCGCCGGCCAAGCCGGCGAAACCCTGATCAACGCCGAAAACCTGCAGCAGGAAGCCCGCCAGGCCGCCGCCGCGGGCGAGCCGCTGCTGGTGCTCTACAGCCGCAGCCATTGCCCCTACTGCGAACGGGTCAAGCGGGAATACCTGCTGCCGCTGCAAAAGGAAAGCCGCAACGCCCGGCTGCTGCTGCGCCAGATCAACCAGGACAGCGACGCGCCGCTGACCGACTTCCAGGGCCAGGCGACCCGCCACGCCGCCTGGAGCCGCAAGGAAAAGGTCAAGCTGGTGCCCGTTGTCGCCTTTTACGGCCCGGACGGCCAGCGCCTCGGCGAGCCGCTGGTCGGGCTGCGCCTTCCCGATTTCTACGGCGCCTATCTCGAAGACCAACTG
>JBEBBF010000376.1:0-3352 GCA_041158545.1 Pseudomonadota bacterium
GTCGCCGCCTTCATGCAGATTTACCAGAGCGGCAGCCTGGCAGAAGCGGCGCAACTCTTCAGCAAGCACTGAACGCCGGGCACGGCGTCGGGCGCCCTGCTCAGCCGCCCAGCGTCGCCCAGAGCATCAGCGCAAACACCAGGAGCGAGCTCGCGCTGAAGACCAGCACCGCGCCGGCGGCGCAATCCTTGGCGTAGCGCACGAATTCCGCCTGCCCCGGATGCAGCCCGTCGGCCAGATGTTCCAGCGCCGTATTGAACAGCTCCGCCCCCAGCACCAGCGCAATCGACATGCCGACCAGCGCCCACCACAACGGCGCCGGCCGCAGCCAGACGGTGAAGGCCAGCGCCAGCACCGCCGCCAGACACTGGCTGCGAAAGCTGCTTTCTCCGACAAAAGCCAGGCGCCAGCCGGCAAGGGCAAAGCCCAGCCGGCGGACGAAGGGCTGATTCTTCATGGCCGCCTTCAGGCCTTGCCGGTGCTGCCGAAACCGCCGGCACCGCGCTCGCTGCCGGCGAATTCCTCGACGACATTGAAGCCGACCTGGACCACCGGCACGATCACCAGTTGCGCCAGCCGGTCCATCGGCTGCAGCGTGAAGTGTTCGCGGCCGCGGTTCCACACCGAGACCATGATCTGGCCCTGGTAGTCGGAATCGATCAGCCCGACCAGATTGCCCAGCACGATGCCGTGCTTATGCCCCAGCCCGGAACGGGGCAGGATCATCGCCGCCAGCCCCGGATCGGCGATGTGCAGCGCAATCCCGGTCGGCACCAGCACGGTCTGACTGGGAATCAGGTTGATCGGGCCGGGAATGCAGGCGCGCAGATCCAGCCCGGCCGCGCCGGGGGTAGCGTAGGCCGGCAACTGCTCGCGCAGGCGCTCGTCGAGGATTTTCAGGTCTATCGTGGGCATCACGGGTTCTCCAGAAGGCTGGCGATATGTTCGATCAGCTGCCGGGCCAGCACCGGCTTGGCTGCGGGAAGAAGCGGGTATTCGCCCCGATCATCAAACAGGATCAGCCGGTTGCTTTCGCCCCCGAAGCCCTCCTGGATCAGGTTGCCGGCAATCAGCGCAATATTCTTGCGCCGCCGTTTGGCTTCGGCGTATTCGCGCAGGTTCTCGCTTTCCGCGGCGAAACCGACGCAGAGCGGTCCGTCCGGCAGCGCGGCGACCTCGGCGAGGATGTCCGGATTCAAGACGAAGGACAGCGGCGGCAGTTCGCCCTTTTCCTTTTTCAACTTTTGCCCGGCGACGCTGGCGACCCGGTAATCGGCAACGGCAGCGACACCAATGAAGACATCCGCCGTCGGCACGGCGGCCATCACCGCCGCGTGCATCTCCAGCGCGCTGCGGACATTGACCCGGGTCACCCCGTTCGGCACCGGCAAGCTGACCGGGCCGGACACCAGCGTCACCTCGGCCCCGGCCCGCTGCGCCGCTGCGGCGACGGCGTAACCCATCTTGCCGGACGACAGATTGGTGATGCCCCGCACCGGATCGATGGCTTCAAAGGTCGGCCCGGCGGTCAGCACCAGCTTTTTCCCGGCCAGCAGCTTGGGCGTGAAAAAGCCGATCATCTCGGCCAGGATCACCTCCGGCTCCAGCATCCGCCCGGCGCCGGTCTCGCCGCAGGCCTGCTCGCCGTGGTCCGGCCCCAGCAGCCGCACCCCGTCGGCCCGCAACTGGGCGACATTGCGCTGGGTCGGCGGGCTTTCCCACATTTGTTTATTCATCGCCGGCGCCAGCAGCAGCGGGCAATCCCGCGCCAGCACCAGCGTCGTCAGCAGATCATCGGCCAGACCGTGGGCGACCTTGGCCATGAAATCGGCGGACGCCGGCGCCACCAGCACGCAGTCGGCCTGCCGCGACAAATCAATATGCGGCATGTTGTTCGGCAGCCGGGCGTCCCACTGATCGACAAACACCGGCCGCCCGGACAGGGCCTGGAAAGTCACCGGCGTCACGAAACGGGTCGCCGCCTCGCTCATCGCGACCTGCACCGTCGCGCCCTGCTTCTGCAGCAGCCGCGTCAGCTCCGCGGCCTTGTAAGCGGCAATGCCGCCGGTCACACCGAGTACGATGCGCTTGCCCTGTAATTCCATTATCATTTTCCGCGACTAGTGACCCCAGGATTCTAACGAAAGCCATGTCCATCAGCGATTGGCCGGAAAGCGAAAGACCCCGAGAACGCCTGCTGCGGCTGGGCGCCAGCGCCCTTTCCGACGCGGAATTGCTGGCGATTTACCTGCGCGTGGGCATCCGCGGCAAAAGTGCCGTCGATCTGGCGCGGGAACTGCTGGCCCGTTTCGACGGCCAGCTGGCGCGGCTGGCGGAAGCCCCGCTGGCCAGCCTGGCCACGGTTCCCGGCATCGGCGAGGCCAAGGCGGCGCAGCTCAAGGCGAGCTTCGAGCTGGCCCGACGGGCGCTGAGTCAGGAACTGATGCAACGGGACAACTTCTCGGCGCCGGAGCAGGTACGGCGCTGGTTGCGGCTGCGCCTGGCCGGCCTGGCCCACGAAACCTTTCTTGCGCTGTGGCTGGACAGCCAGAACCGGCTGATCGCCCATGAAGAACTCTTTCGCGGCACGCTGAACCAGACCGGCGTCTATCCGCGGGAAGTCGTGAAGTCGGCGCTGGCGCACAACGCGGCCGCAGTGATCTTCGCCCACAACCACCCCTCCGGCGTTCATGAGCCCTCCTCCGCCGACCAGATCATTACTGAAAGGCTGCAAAAGAGTCTGGATCTGATCGACGTGAAGGTGCACGACCATTTCATCGTCGCCGGCCCCGGCGAACCCCTGTCCTTCGCCGAACGCGGCCTGCTGTAACCCCACCGGCCCACACCCCGAGCCACGCCATTCCGGCGCACTGATCACAAGGTGAATGCAAAAAATGCTTGCTCTCCTCTAGCGGCCTTGGCTACAATCGCGGGCTTTCTGTCTTAGAGACTTTTCTGGAGCACGAACCATGGCGCGAGTCTGCCAAGTAACGGGCAAAGGTCCGATGGTGGGGAACAACGTATCCCACGCCAATAACAAAACGAAGCGCCGCTTCCTGCCGAAGCTGCAGTATCGTCGCTTCTGGGTCTAAAGCGAAAACCGCTGGGTCCGTCTGCGCGTATCCAACGCCGGCCTGCGCGTGATCGACAAGAACGGTATTGACTCTGTGCTGGCCGACCTGCGCCAGCGCGGTGAAATCTGATTGAGCGGAGACTGACATGGCCAAAGGCGGACGCGAAAAAATCAAGCTGGAATCCACTGCCGGAACCGGGCATTTCTACACCACCTCCAAGAACAAGCGCACGACGCCTGAAAAGCTGGAGTTTGTGAAGTATGACCCGAAGGTCCGCA
>JBEBBF010000377.1:0-7602 GCA_041158545.1 Pseudomonadota bacterium
CCTGCCTGGCCGAACGGATCGTTCTGGTAGAACACGGCAATGCGCTTGATGCCGCTGGTGGCGAGTTGTTCGACCATGGCGGCGGTTTCGTCGCCGTAACTGGCGCGGATGTGGAAAATCCACGGATTGAACGGGTTGCGCAGCGGCTCGCCGCCGGTATAGGGCGCGATCAGCGGCACATTGCGCGCCGCCATGACGTTCTGCTTCAGCAGTTCGCTGACGTTGCCGGTGCCGGCGTAGCCGATCAGCGCCACCGCCTTGTCCTTGTCGATCAGCTCCCGGGTCAGGCGCAGGGTTTCGTCGGTCTTGTAGCCATCGTCCCTGACCACATGCTGGATGCGCTGGCCGTTGATGCCGCCACGGGCATTCACCGCGTCAAAGCAGATTTTCGCTCCCAGCATCATGTCCCGGCCGGTCGTGGCCAGGATGCCGGACAGGGGAACGGACTGGCCGATCACGATATCGGCGCTGGCCGGGCCGGCGCCCAGCAGTGCCAGCAACAGGGCGCCCAGGCGCCACCAGGAATTGTTCATTGTGTTTACCTCGCTCAAGGTTGGGGACTTGCGGCAACCGGTCCAGCCCGGTCGCGGCGGCCGATTTTACCCACTTGGCAATCCAGATCGCGGAAATAAGTCAAGACAATGCTCGGGGATAACCCTGAGTCGCGCCGCTGGCGCCCGCTGGATCAGCCGGCCAGGCTCTGTCCGTCGCCGGCGGTGTAGATGCGGTAGCCGTTGCGGCCCGCGGCCTTGACCTGGTACAGCGCCAGGTCGGCATGGCGCTTCAGCCGTTCCAGATCCTCACCGTGCTCGGGGTACAGCGCGACGCCGACGCTGCCGGAAACCCGGACTTCCTCGTTGCCGAGATGGAAGGGTCGGGCCAGGGTATGGACGATCCGCTGCGCCACTTCCACCACCTCCGCCTGCTGGCGAATCTCCGGCAGGATCACCGCGAATTCGTCGCCGCCCAGCCGCGCCACGGTATCCGACTCCCGCACCACCAGACTCAGCCGCCGCGCAGCCTCGACCAGCAGTTCGTCGCCGGCGGCATGGCCCAGGCTGTCATTGACCGCCTTGAAGTGGTCGAGATCGACATAGATCAGTGCGAACTGGTGGCCATAGCGGCGGGACAGCGTCAGCGCCATCTGCAGCCGGTCGTAGAACAGCGCCCGGTTGGACAACTCGGTCAACGGGTCGGTATTGGCGCGGTGGCGCAGCAATTCCTCGGCTTCCTTGCGCTGAGTGATGTCGATGAAGGTCGCGACATGGCGGACACCGTTGCCGGCGGCGGCGTCGCCAAGCGCGGTGATGGACAGCCATTGCGGATAGACCGAGCCATCCCGGCGGCGATTCCAGATTTCCCCTTCCCAGCGCCCGGTCTGTTGCAGGCTTTCGCGCATTGCCGAGAAGAATTCCGGATCGTGACGCCCTGAGCGCAGCACCTTCGGGTCCCGGCCGAGAATCTCGGCGGCCGTAAAGCCGGTGATGCGGGTGAAGGCGGGATTGACCTGGATCACCCGGTTTTCCTGGTCGGTGACGATGATGCCCTCGGCGGCATTGGCCATCACCGTCGCGGCGATCTGCAATTCCCGCTCGGTCGCCAGCTTGTCGGTGACATCGCGGACGCTGACCACCCACTGCCGGACCTGATCCGGGGTGGACACGATTTCCGCGACGTTGGCATCGACCACCCGCGGCTCGCCGCCCAGCGGCGACTCCACCCGCAGCCGCAGCCCCGATTGCACCACCTCGCCCCGCTCGCGCCGGGCCAGACGGTCGGCGACCAGCGGCCGGTCATCGGGGTGGATGAAGTCCAGCACCGTCAGGCCCACCAAGGCGGTCGTCTCCTGGCGGATGATCGCCGCCAGCCGCTCGTTGGCGAACACCACGCGGAAATCCGGCGCCGCCATGATCAGGATGCCGTCCTGGCTGGTCTCGACCACCGAGCGGTAACGGGATTCGCTGTCGGCGATCTGCTGTTCCTTGCGCTGGCGCTCGGCCACCTCGGCCAGCAGCCGGGCATTGGCCAGCGACAGCTCCTGGGTCCGGCTGGTGATCAGCCGCTCCTGGTCCCCGGCCAGTTCTTCCAGATGCAGGAAATGCCGGCGGGTCCGCCAGGCGACCAGATGCAGCAGCAGCGCAATCGCCGTGAAGCTGGCCATATGGGTCAGCGTCGCCCGCTGCCGCTGTTGGTCGCGCACCGCCAGTTGCGCCGAAGCCGGCATCGTCACGCTGATGCCGCCGCGGATGTCGCCCAGCTTGTAGCCCTGGCTTTCGTGACATTTCAGGCAGGGTTGATGCACCAGCAGCGGCGCCATGTAGCGATAGACCGGGCCGCCATCCCCATTGAAGAAAGCCAGCTTCTCCTGGATGCCGTTGCGCTCGAATTCGCCCAGCGCCTCGCTTTCCCAGGGGTCGGGCTGGTTAGCCGGGCGGATGGGCCGCAGGCTGGTGATGTGAAAGCGCAGCCCTTCCGCCTGCTCGGCGATTTCGGCGATCTGCCGGGTCATGAAGGCCGGATTGACCATGGTCAGCGCCTGTCCGTCGCGGGTGGTCAGGTCGCGCCGCGGGTGCTTCAGATAGGGGTTCGGCTGGGTCTGCGCAGTGACCGGCACATATACGCCGCCATGGCGGGCATTCCATTCCCGGGTCAGCTCAATCAGCCGGAACAGCACGCTGCCCCGCTCCCGCGCCAGCGTCGCCAGATTCAGGTCGATCTGGCGGAATTCCGTCCATAGCGCCGCGCCGAAAACCAGCGTCAGCAGCAGATACCCCGTCGCCAGCACGGCATAAAACCGCCGGACCGGGGAAAACTGCAGGGCGAAACGGGAAAAAGCAGGCGACATGGCGGCGATGATAGCGCAGCCCAAGGCTGCCCGCCGGGGTGACGTGATGTCTTAACGCGGGTCCGGCGCAGCCGTCGCCAACGCGGCCCAGGCTGCCGGTGTCGGCTGGGCGAGCAGGGTTTCCAGCTGTGCCCAGGCGGCGGCGAGGTGGGTTTCCGCAGCCGGGCTGAGCGGGGCGCCGAGGCTGAAATCCTCGCCGCGGACGCAGAGCACATAGGCCGGCGGCGGCGCGGCCTGCTGGGTCTGGGCGAACACCGCCAGCACGGCTTCCGGCGCCAGCGCATGGCTGCTGGGGCCGAAAGCGGCGCGGGGGTTCAGCGGGTAAAAGCTAAAGGGCGCCGGGGTGCCGCTGCCGGCGTCGATGAACAGCGCCAGCTGGCGGTCGCAGAGGTCCAGGCTGTGTTCCACCTGCAGCTGGAAATCCTCGACCAGTTCCCAGGCCGGCGTGGGCGGCAGCGCCGCCAGCTGCTCGGCCAGCCGTGGCCCCAGGGCGTCGTCGCCGCGGCTGGGGTTGCCGACGGCGAAGATCACCAGGGGCGCGACGGCCCGGCTCATTGCCGCGCCAGCGCGTGGATGCGCTCGCCGCCGGCATCGACCAGCTCGACTTCCAGCGGCATCTTGCCTAGCGCGTGGGTGGCACAGGACAGGCAGGGATCGAAGGCGCGGATCGCGACTTCGATGTGGTTGAGCAGGCCTTCGGTGACTTCCCGGCCGTGCAGGTAACGCCGGGCGACATGGCGGATCGCCTCGTTCATCGCCTGGTTGTTGTTGGTCGTCGAGACGATCAGGTTGCACATCGTGACCAGATCGTCCTCATTGACCTGGTAATGGTGGAACAGCGTGCCCCGCGGCGCCTCGATGACGCCGACGCCTTCCCAGGCCCGTTCGCCCTGCTCGACCAGTTGCTCGCCGTTCAGCACGTCATCGTCGTGCAGCAGATCCTTGATCGTTTCCGCGGCGTGCAGCATCTCGATCATCCGGGTCCAGTGGTAGGCCAGCGGCGCGTGCATCGGGGTGCCGCCGGCGTAATCGACGAAGTCGCGCCTTTCCATTTCCGCCAGCGGCGTCGGGATGCGGTCGCAGTTCTGCACCCGCGCCAGCGGCCCGACCTTGTACCAGCCTTGGGCCTTGCCGATGGCCTTGATGTAGGGGAATTTCATGTAGCTCCAGGATTTGACCTCTTCCTCGATCACCTGCTGGTAGTTGCAGTAATCGACCCCGTCGAACAGCAGCTTGCCGTTGTCGTCCCGCGCCCGCAGGCTGCCGTGGTAGAAGTCCAGCGTCCCCGGCCCCTGTTCGTCGATGCCGACCAGCGACATCATGTTGGAGCGGAAGACGCCGAAGCTGTTGTACAGCCCCGGATTGGTCGCGTGGAGTTCCCGCGCCAGATGCACGGCTTCCCGGCTCCAGGCGACGATGTGGTAGATGTCCTTCAGCAGTTCGTCCCGCTCGGCCCGGCTCAGCGCCTTGTTCATGCCGCCGGGGATCGCCCCGGTGCCATGCACCCGCTTGCCGGCGGTCATCCGGATCACTTCCTGGCCGAACTTGCGCAGCAGCACGCCCTTTTTCGCGGTTTCCGGATGTTTCTCGGCAACGCCGACGATGTTGCGCTTTGCCACGTCGGAATCGAAGCCGAACAGCAGGTCCGGCGAGCAGAGGTGGAAGAAATGCAGCGCGTGGGATTGCAGCATCTGGCCGTAGTGCATCAGCCGGCGCAGCTTTTCCGCGGTGGGGGTCAGGTGGCGGACGCCGACGATCTGGTCCATCGCCTTGGAGGCGGCGAGGTGGTGCGATACCGGGCAGATGCCGCACAGCCGCTGCACCATCACCGGCACTTCCCAATAGGGCCGCCCCTGGATGAATTTTTCGAAGCCGCGGAATTCGACGATGTGCAGCCGGACCTGATGCACCTTGTTGTGCTCGTCCAGCAGCAGCGTCACCTTGCCGTGGCCTTCGACGCGGGAAACCGGATCAATCGCCACCCGGCGTAGCTTTTCCGGATGCTCGGCTGTTTCCAGGTTGAATGTCATTTGCTTCTCCTGCTGCTCAGTCGTAGTGGATCAGGCCGTGGCCGAGACTCGGCTCCCGCCCGGCCAGAAGGTCGGTCAGGACTTTCCAGATGGCGTCCCCGGAGGGGGGGCAGCCGGGAATGCAGTAATCCACCTTCACCACTTCATGGATCGGATGCACCTTGTTCAAGGGCAAGGGCAGTTCCGGGTCGTTGGGAATCAGGCCGTTCTGCAGGCCGGGGCTGGAGTGATAGACCTCCTCCAGAATCGCCGTCAGCGGCAGATGGTTGCGCTGGGCCGGCAGGCCGCCGTTGATGGCGCAGGCGCCGACGGCGATCAGCACCTTGCACTGGCGGCGGAACTCCCGCAGCACATGGACGTTTTCAGCGTTGCAGAGGCCGCCCTCGATCAGGCCGATGTCGCATTCGCCGACTTCCTTGATGTCGGTCAGCGGCGAGCGGTCGAACTCGACCAGCTCCAGCAGCGTGAACAGCCGCTCGTCGATGTCGAGGAAGGACATGTGGCAGCCAAAGCAGCCCGCCAGCGAGGTGGTCGCCACCCGTAGTTTTTTCGGCGTGTCCATGTCAGCCCTCCTCGATGCAGGCCGCCTCGCCGCCCCGGGCGGAGATCGGCTGTTGGTCGAAGGTCCGCTCGCCAATCGGCACGGCAAAACCCTTGCGCTTCCTGAGGATCACCCCGACCGGGCAGACCTCCACCGCCTTGTCTTCGGCGGAGAGGTTGGTATCCGCCAGCCGGCCGGATTCCGCATTGACGATCAGGTGCGAGCCGATGCCGCGCCCGGACAGCGCGAACACGCTCTTGCCGTCGATGTCGCGGCTGGCGCGGACGCAGAGCGAGCAGAGGATGCAGCGGTTGAAGTCGAGCAGGAACTCCGGATGCGAGGCATCCAGCGGCCGGCTGGGGAAGAAATGGTCGAAGTGCGGCGACATCATCCCCAGGTCGTAGGCCGTGGCCTGCAGCTTGCAGTGGCCACTCTTCTCGCAGGACGGGCAGAAGTGGTTGCCTTCGACGAACAGCATCTGCACCAGCGCCCGCCGTTCGGCATTGAGCTCATCGGTGTTGTTCTCGACCACCATCCCCTCGCTGACCCGCATGGTGCAGGAGGCGGTCTGGCGACCATTGACCTTGACCGTGCACAGCTTGCAGGAGCCGTGCGGCTTGAATTCCGGGTGATAGCAGAGGTGGGGGATGTACACCCCGGCCGCCTCCGCCGCCTGGATGATGGTCTGGCCTTCCGCGTAGGGAATGTCCCGACCATCGATCTGGAAAGTCTGCTTCATGCTTAATCCTCGAAATGGGCCAGGGCGTCATCGCGCCCGGTCATTTGCCGCGCCGCCGCCAGCGCCCGGTCAAGATCGAAGGCCGGGGTGTAGTCGGACTGGATCAGCCGTTTTTCGTAGGCCGGGCGGAACTTGGCGATGGTGTCGAGCACCGGATTGCAGGCCGAGTGGCCCAGCCCGCAGTGGCTCATCGCCTGCAGGATGCCGTTCAGCCGCTCGATTTCGGCAAAGTCGTAGGGCGAACCGCAACCCTTGGCCAGCTTGTCCATCAGGTTCTTCAGCAGCGAGGTGCCGACCCGGCAGGGCGTGCAGAAGCCGCAGCTTTCGTGGGCGAAGAAATGCACGAAATTGCGCGCCACCTCGAACATGTCCCGGCCCTGGTCGAACACCATGAAGGCGCCGGCGGTGGGAATGTCCTCGAAGGCGATCCGCCGCTGGAATTCATCCGGACAGATCGTGAACCCGGAGGGGCCGCTGACCTGCACCGCCTGGGTCGCCTCGGCGCCACAGGCCGCGAGCACTTCCTCGATGCTGACGCCGAAGGGGTATTCGTAAAGCCCGGGCCGGGCGCAATCGCCTGACACCGAGAGAATCTTGGTCCCGGCGGAATGGGAGGTGCCGATCTTGGCGTACCAGTCGCCGCCATTGAGCGCGATCAGCGATGCCGCCGCGAAAGTCTCGACGTTATTGACGATGGTCGGCTGATCCAGATAACCATTGGTCACCGGGAACGGCGGCCGGTTGCGCGGCGTCCCGCGCTTGCCCTCCAGCGACTCGATCAGCGCCGATTCCTCGCCGCAGACGTAGGCGCCGGCGCCCAGATGAATCTCGATGTCGAAGTCGCCGCCATTGATCCCGAGGATGTTCCGCCCCAGGAGGCCCGCCGCCCGCCGCCGCGCCAGCACCGCTTCCAGCGGCTCCAGCAGGTAGCGGTATTCGCCACGCAGATAAAGGAAACCGCGGCGGGCACCGATGGTGTAGGCCGCGATGGTCATGCCTTCGAACACCAGATCGGCGTAGGAAGTCAGCAGCACCCGGTCCTTGAACGTCCCCGGCTCGCCCTCGTCGGCATTACAGACGACAAAACGCTGCTGCCCGGCCGCCAGCGGCGCGTTGCGGCAGGCTTCCCACTTCAGGCCGGTGATGAACCCGGCACCGCCCCGCCCGCGCAGGTTGGCCCGCTTGATCTCGTCCAGCATCGCCGCCGGCCCGCCCAGACCGCGGGGCAAACCCTCGCGCCAGGAACGGGTATTCGACGCAAACATCCCGTCGGACGGCGCCCGAGCGTGGGCCGCCCGCAGCGCATCCCCCGGCTTGATCTCGGTGCCGAGCAGGATGTCCTTGCGCTGGATGTTGTCCTCGACCTGGAAGAACTCCGGCGGCCAGGCCGCCACCGGCACCTCGTTGCGGATCAGGTCGCAGATCCAGTCCACCCGATCCGCACTCA
>JBEBBF010000378.1:0-3616 GCA_041158545.1 Pseudomonadota bacterium
CCTGGCGACGGCGATTGCCCAGTCGGTGATGACCGTCGGTCTGCTGCGCTCGCCGGTACCGGCGCCGCGGGAACAAAGGGTCATCCTCGCCTGCGTCGCCGGCAATCACCACATGCTGGGGCTGCGGATGGTGTCCGACGCCTTCCAGCTCGACGGCTGGGAGGTGGATTTCCTCGGCGCCAATGTGCCGACGCCCGATCTGGTCCGGCACGCCGCGGAACATCCGGCGCAGCTGATCGGCCTGTCGGTCTCCTTCCCGCAGCAATTGCATCAGGTCCGGCTGGCGATTGCGGCGCTGGAAACGCGCCTGGGGAAGCAGCGGCCACCGGTGATCATCGGCGGACTGGCGATCAACCGTTTCGGCGACATGGCCGCCGCCCTCGGCGCTGAAGCCAGCGCCAGCACGGCAAGCGAAGCCCTGCGCCGCGCTGCAAGCACGGTGGCCCCCTGATGGCCCCCTGCCCGCTTCCCTTCATTCCGCCGCTGCTGCAGGACCTGCAGGCGGTGGTGCTCGCCGAACTGGCGTTTTCCGGCGCATTGCAGACGGCCAACCGGGGTTTCAGCCGGCTGCTGCAGCATTACGCCCCCGACCTGCTCCCCGCCCAGGCCGGCGCCTTCCTGATCCATCCCAGCCTTGAAGAACTCCTGCGGCTGCCCGCCGACCCGGACGGCGAGGTGTTTTCCGGCCTGCTGACCGTCGGCGACCCCTACGGCGCCTCCCGTTCGCTGCAGGCCCGTGTCTGGCGTCTGCACGGGTCTTTGATGCTGCGCGGCGAATACGATGTCGCCGACCTGGAACGGCTCAACGACGCGATGCTGGAACTCAACGCCGACTACGCCCGGACCCAGCTGGAGCTGGCGCAGGCCAACCTGAAGCTGAAGCAGCTCAACGCCGATCTGGAACGGCGGGTCAGCGAACGGACCCTGGCGCTGAGCGAAGCGCTGGACAAGGCCGAGGCGGCGAACCGGGCCAAGAGCAGCTTCCTGGCCAACATGAGCCACGAAATTCGCACCCCGCTCAACGCGATCACCGGGCTGGCCTATGTGCTGCGCCGCGGCGGCCTGTCGGCGCAACAGCAGTTGCAGATGGACAAGCTCGACCTGGCCAGCCGCCACCTGCTCGGGCTGATCGAAACCATCCTCGACCTGTCGCGGATCGAGGCCGGCAAGCTGGAACTGGAAGTGCACCCGGTCGATGTCGCCTTGCTGCTGCAGCATGTGTCGGCGCTGATCGGCGACAAGGCCCAGGCCAAGGGGCTGGAAATCCAGCTCGATTGCCCGCTGGGCGCCTGGCCGCTGCGGGGCGACGTCACCCGGCTGCGGCAGGCCCTGCTCAATTACGCCAACAACGCGGTGAAGTTCAGCGAGCGGGGCTGCATCACGCTGCGGGTCCGGATCATGGAAGAGCGCCCCGCCGACCTGTTGCTGCGCTTTGAAGTCAGCGACCAGGGGCCGGGGATTGCGCTGGATGTGCTGCCACGTCTGTTCTCCAGCTTCGAACAGGGCGACAACTCGGTCACCCGCAAGCACGGGGGCAGCGGCCTGGGGCTGGTGATCACCCGCAAGCTGGCGCAACTGATGGGCGGCGAGGCCGGCGCCGGCAGCCGGCTCGGCCAGGGCAGCACCTTCTGGTTCACCGCCCGGCTGCAAAAGGCCGCGGCAGCGCCGGAACAGCGTGTTGAAAGCGAGAGCCCGCTGCTTGATCTCTCGCCCTTCCACTTGCTGCTGGTTGAAGACGAGCCGATCAACCAGCAGGTCACCGAAGCCCTGCTGGAGGACATGCATCCCCGGCTGACGCTGGCGGCGGACGGCCTGGAGGCGCTGGAGCTGGTGCAGAAGCAGCATTTCGACCTGATCCTGATGGACCTGCAAATGCCGCGGATGGATGGCCTTGAAGCCACCCGTCGCATCCGCCAGCTGGCCCACGCCGCCGAAGTGCCGATCATCGCGATGACCGCCAATGCCTTCGCCGAAGACCGCGCCCGCTGTCTGGCGGTTGGCATGAATGACTTCGTCGCCAAGCCGGTCGATCCGGACAAATTGCTGGCCTGCCTGGAAAAATGGCTGCGGGAATCGCGGACCCCGGCCTGAGCGCGGGCGGCATTCCCCTGCTTTTCCCGACCTGAATTGACCCTGCCGCGGTGAGGCGCCGGCCACATCCCGGCTGGCCGCCTTGCTGGCAAGCAGGTTGGCAAGATCACTAATAAATTAGTATGCTCAAGCCCATCGCCCGCGCTGAGAAAGCTGGATCACCCCCAGCACTGCGCCGGCGGCCCTCCGCCCTTCCCCCATTTCCTGCCGATTCCCGCCATGCCCCACACCAGCCCTGCCCACGCCGAACACCCGGAACGGACCTTCCTGCGCGGCATTCATGACCGCGGTGATAAAGAAGTCGCCGTGACCACCAATCCCCTGGCCGGGGCGCTGAAGATGCGGATCGCCGAAGTGCCGGAATACGGCCGGGTGCTGATCCATTACGACATCGACCGCCAGTTCGCCCAGGGGGACGGCATCGTTCAGGGCGGCATCTGCGCGACGATGCTGGATTTCGGTCTGGCCTTCGCCGCAATGTCGGCGGTGCCTTCCGGCCGTACCGTCAGCACCATCGGCCTCAACGTCAATTACCTGCGCCCGGCGCCGCTGGGCGCCTTTCTCGTCGAAGGCCAGGTGGAAAAGATGGGGCGGACCGTTGCGGTCGCCCGCGCCAGCCTGTTCGATCCGGCCGGCAAGCTGATTGCCACCGCCAGCTCGCCACTGGCGGTCGTGCCTTTTCATCCGGCTTCGTGAGCGTTTCGCCGCAAACGGGCCGTTTCAGCTGATTTTCGGGCCATCCCCGCCGCTTGCGCCGGGCATGGCCCCAGGGCTTCAGCGCTGCAGCAGCCCGTCGAGCAGCGTCAGCATCTGCTCGATTTCTTCCCGGCTGACATTCAGCGCCGGCATGAAGCGCAGCAAATTGGGCCGCGGTGCATTGAGCAGCAGGCCCTGCGGGTTCAGTTGCAAGGCGCGTTGCACGATGTCCGGACCCCGCTCGTCGTCGAGGATCAGCGCCCGCAGCAGACCGCGGCCGCGCTCGCCCTTCAGGCCATGTTTCTCGCACAACTGCAACAGACGCTGGCTGAGGTAGGCGCCGTTGGCCTCGACGTCGGCCAGGAAGCCCGGTTGCAGCAGCTTGCGCAGCACCGCGCAGCCCACCGCCGTCATCAGCGGATTGCCGTTGTAGGTGCCGCCCTGGTCGCCGGGCTGGAAGCAGCAGATTTCTTCCCGGGCCAGCAGTGCCGCCAGCGGCACGCCGCCGCCGATGCCCTTGCCCAGGGTCATGATGTCCGGGGTGATGCCGGCGTGTTCGTAGCCGAACAGCTTGCCGGTCCGGCCAAAGCCGGTCTGGACTTCATCGACAATCAGCAGCAGGCCCTTTTGCCGGGTCAGCTCGCGCAGGCCGCGCAGGAAGTCGTCGTCGGCGGGAATCACGCCGCCCTCGCCCTGCACCGGCTCCAGCATCACCGCGACGGTGCGCTCGTGGATCAGCGCCGCGACGCTCTCCAGATCGTTGTATTCCGCCTTGGGGAAACCCGGCACCTGCGGGGCGTAGAGGGTGTCCCAGCCCGGCTTGCCGGAG
>JBEBBF010000379.1:0-10014 GCA_041158545.1 Pseudomonadota bacterium
CAGCCGCGCCGCCGGGAAGGCCTGGATCATCGCCCCGGCGCCGCCAGCATGGTCCAGGTGAATATGGGTCAGGATGACGTAATCCACATCCTCCGGCCGCCGACCGATCGCCGCCAGCGCCGCCAGGGTCCGCGGCAGCGAGCTATTGGTCCCGGTATCGACCAGCGCCACCCGGCCGTTCTGTTCCACCATGTGGATCGCCGCCAGGATCGGCCGAACATAGCCGGCATCAAAGGCATAAATCCCGTTCTTGTAATCAATCAAGCCCAGCATCAAGGTCTCCTTTTCAAGGGCAGCCATTATACTTTCCGCCCCCAACTCACCATGCACCGCGCCATGAGCCACTTTCTCGCCGACGATGGCGAAAAAATCCACGTCAAGATCACCGGCGACGGCAGCCCGGTCGTCATGCTGCACGGCTGGACCGCCAGCCACCTGGAATGGTTTCCCTTCCTCGCCGAACTCAACCCCCGCCACCGGGTGTACCAGTGGGACGCCCGCGGCCACGGTGGCCACCAGGTCGCCCACCCGGAAGCCGTCACCGTCCAGCGCATGGCCCGCGACCTGCACAACCTGCTCGAACACTACGACCTGCGGGACGTCACCGCCGTCGGGCATTCGATGGGCGCGCTGACCATCTGGCAATACTTCCGTGACTTCGCCGGCGACCGGCTGGGGAAAATCTGCCTGATCGACCAGTCGCCGAAGCTGATGACCGACCACGACTGGGATCACGGCATCTATGGCGATTTCGACCAGCAGCGCGCCCGGGATTTCTCGGCACAGCTGCGGGAAGACTTCGCCGAAGGGGTGCTGCGCCTCGCCGCCCTCGGCCTCAACGACCGCGCCCGACAGAAATACCTGGACAACGCCTCCGGCTGGGAAAAATCCCGCGCCTGGCTACGCGGCCTCAACCCGGCGCCGCTGATCACCTGCTGGGAAAGCCTGACCGAAGCCGATTACCGGGAAGTCCTCAGCCAGATTCCGATCCCGACGCTGCTGATCTACGGCGGCCAGAGCAATTTCTATCACACCCGCACCGCCCAGTTCGTCCATGACGCCATCCCCAACGCGATCATGAAAATCTACGAAGGCACCGACCACAGCCCGCACCAGTGGCAGCGGGAACGCTTCGCCAAGGAGCTGATCGAGTTCATCAACGGGTAACAAGCGGGCGGCCCGGACACGGGGGCGCCCGGCGCCCGCCTTGCCCACTGCCGCCCCACCAGCCCAAGCGGCGCTCAGCCCCGCCGCGCCACCCAGTAGGTCGCCCCGACCGGGCCATAACGCTCGGCATGGGGCTCCGCCAGCACCAGCGAAAAGCGGTCCCCCGGCAGCAGATGCCGGGTCTCCCCCGCCACCGTCAGCCACATCTCGCCAGCCACCACCTGCGCCGCCACCGCGAAGGGATGGGTATGCTCCGGCACCAGCGCATCCGCCGGCCACACCCGCTCCACCACCTCGGCAAAGCCCGCAGCCTGCGCCGCCGCGGCAAACCCGGCGAACGCTGCCGCCTGTTCGCCCTGGACGCTCATCCCAGCACCGCCAGCGCCGCCGCGTAATCCGGCTCCGACTTGATCTCGGCCACCAACTCGGCGTGCAGCACCCGATCCGCCTCATCCAGCACCAGCACCGCCCGTGCCGCCAGCCCGGCCAGCGGCCCAGCGGCGATCAGCACCCCATAGTTTTCGAGAAACTCCCGCCCGCGCAGCGTGGACAAGGTCCGCACCTGCTCCAGCCCCTCCGCCCCGCAAAAACGGGCCTGGGCAAACGGCAGATCGGCGGAAATGCACAGCACCACGGTATTGGCCAAGCCATTCGCCTTGGCATTGAACTGCCGCACCGACATCGCGCAGGTCGGCGTATCGACACTGGGGAAAATGTTCAGAATCTTGCGCTTGCCCGCCAGACTCGCCAGCGACACCTCCGCCAGATCCTTCCCCACCAGCGAAAACCCCGGCGCCACCTCCCCCTGCTGCGGGAAACGCCCAGCCAGAGGAATCGGGTTGCCCGCCAAAGTCACGGTTTGCGTCATAGCTTGTCCTTTATCGTCAAATCAGGTTGAAGAGCGGGCTTGGAGATTGCGAAGGGGAAAAGGTTCGCGGGCGAGGTTCGAGTCCCTTCGCTAGCGAGCCCAGTGAAAAAGAGCCGGCATTCGCTGATCTTGGTTCAGCGCACCCAGCGACGCGCGTCCTTCAAAAGCAGCAGCAATTGCTGTTCGCGCAGGGGGGACGCAATGAACCCGAAGCGGGTGTAGAACTTCGCTGCTTCTGCATCGATTGGGTGAGTCAGCATCGCCCGGATGCCCGCCTGCTCGGCAATGAGCATCGTGCGCCGGATGGCATCCTGGAGCATGCCAAGACCAATGCCGCGCCCCTGATCCTGCCTGGATACGGCCAGCCTAGCCAGAACCACCACCGGCACCGGATATTGCCCCATGCCTTTACGGATGCGTTCCGGCGCATCCAGGGTATCGACCTGACCAACGGTCAAACTGAAATAACCGGCGACCCGGCCGTCATCCGCCACCACAAAAGTCTTGGTCGAACCGCTGCCCTGGGCTTGTCGAGCGTGACGCAACAACCAGTCGTTGAGCGCAGGCTTGCCACAGTCGAAATCCTTGAATCGATGATCGACCCCCAAAGCTTCCGGCCGCGACAAACTCATTGGCCATCCCAAGGTGCCTTGCGGTTGAAAAGCTCAGCCAAGCCCGCATTGGCCTGCTCAGGACGATCCAGCAGATCCATCAGGGCTTGGTACTGGCCACCCGAGACCATGAACAGTCGCTGATCCAGCAGGGTTTGCTCGGCCGCCAGACAGGCACTATCGAGGATGAAATCGGTCAGCGACTTGTGGGCCACCTCGGCAGCACGACGCAACACCGCCTCCTGTTCGGCGGTCGCACGCAACCCAAGGCGGGCCGTCCGGGCGGACGCTGGCGATACAACGGCGGTCATGGCAGCACCTGAAGGATTAAAGCAACCACGGCGATGTTAGTACAAACGACACACAACGTCGAGATACGCGGAGACCGCACAGCTTGGTTGACGATGAACTGCAGAACGCCAGCCTTTGATTCTTGCGAGCCCGCCATCTGCGCCTCCCCGCAAGCCAATCGGAGAAAAGAGACGAGCCAGGCGAAAAAAGCGGCGGCCCCACAGCACTTCGGCTTGCCGCCTTCCGCAGCACAGCAGGCCGGAACCCCACGCCACGCGTGGATTTCCGAAAAGAAAAAAGGCCCGGAAATTTTCCGAGCCTTTTGTATTTGGTGGACCGAAGGAGGATCGAACTCCCGACCTCCGCATTGCGAACGCGGCGCTCTCCCAGCTGAGCTATCGGCCCGTGAAGGCGTCAATTATAGGGGGCGCGTCACGGATGCGGAAGGGGGGTTCAGGGCTGGCCGCTGCCGGCGACGGCGCGGCGGAGGCGGTCGGCGATGGCTTGCCAGGCGGGGTGCTCGGGCAGGGCTTCGACGGCGATGCAATCGACACCGGCGTGGTCCAGTTCGCGCAGCGCGGCGTAGAGGTCGTGGGCGTAGCCGATGGGGTGGGCCGGGAGCATCCGCCAGGCGTGGGGCATGCCGGCCTGGGGGGGCTGGCTGTGGCAGAGGGCGGCGCAGCGGCGGCCGCTGTGGCGCAGCGCGTTGAGGTAGTCGAGCAGCTGGTTGCCGGGGATCAGGCGCAGCGGCGTTGCCGGGGCGTAGTGGGCGGCGAGGCTGCCGGAGACCCGCGGGGCGCTGCCGCCGGCGACGGTGGGCGGGGCGCCCAGCACCTGGGCCAGGGCGTCCGGGCTGATGTGGCCGGGCCGCAGCAGCGCCGGTTCGCCGCGGGAGAGGTCGATGATGGTGGATTCGATGCCGACCTGGCAGGCACCGCCGTCGAGGATCAGGCCCAGCGGGCCGTCGCCGCCGGCACCGAGTTCCTCGGCGACATGGGCGGCGGTGGTCGGGCTGATCCGGCCGAAGCGGTTGGCCGACGGGGCGGCGATGCCGCCGGCGCTGCCGGGGTGGCGGGCGAAGCGGCGCAGCAGCTCCAGCGCCACCGGGTGGCCGGGGACGCGCAGGCCGACGCTGTCCTGGCCGCCGGTGACGGCGTCGGGCACCCAGGCCTGTTTTTTCAGGATCAGCGTCAGCGGGCCGGGCCAGAAGGCTTCGGCCAGTTCCCAGGCGACCGCCGGGATGTCGCTGGCCCAGCGTTCCAGCCAGTCATCGCCGGCCAGATGCACGATCAGCGGATGGTCGGCCGGGCGCCCCTTGGCGGCGAAGATGCCGGCGACGGCGGCGGGATTGGCGGCGTCGGCGCCCAGGCCGTAGACCGTCTCGGTCGGGAAGGCGACCAGCCGGCCGGCGGCGAGCAGGTCCACCGCCTGCTGGTACTGGGCGTCGTCCGGGATCATGCGTCGTCGCGGATGCCGATGGCGGCGCGGGCAGCCAGCGCGGCGGCCTGCACGGCGTCGGCCTGTTCGCCGATCACCGTGAAGTGCCCCATCTTGCGGCCGGGCCGGGCGGCGTGTTTGCCGTAGAGGTGCAGCTTCAGGTTGGGCACGGCGTAAAGACGGGCCCAGTCCGGCTCGCGGCAGGTTTCGCCGTCGAACCAGAGGTCGCCGAGGAGATTGACCATCACCGCGGCGGAGTGGGCACGGGCGTCGCCCAGCGGCAGGCCGCACAGGGCGCGCACCTGCTGCTCGAACTGGTTGGTGACGCAGGCATCCAGCGTGTAGTGGCCACTGTTGTGCGGCCGCGGTGCCATTTCGTTCACGTACAGCTGACCGTGGCAGACGAAGAATTCCACGCCCAGCGTGCCGATGTAGCCCAGCCGGCTGGCGATGCGCTCGGCCAGTTCCTGGGCGTTGTCGCGCAGGCAGGCGCCGGCGCGGGCCGGGGCGATGGAGACGTCGAGAATGCCGCGAGTGTGGCTGTTTTCCGCGGTGGGGAAGCAGCGGACCTGGCCGGCTTCGTCCCGGGCCAGCACCACGGAGACTTCAAAATCCAGCTTCAGCTTCTGTTCCAGCACGCAGGTTTCGCCGCCGAAGCGGGCAAACGCGGCGCGGGCGGCGTCCCGGTCGGCAACCACCGCCTGGCCCTTGCCGTCGTAACCGAAGCGGACCACTTTCAGGATGCCGGGGAACAGGTTGGCCGGCGCGGCGTCCAGGTCGGCCTCGCTGCGAATCGCCGCGAAGGGCGCGTGGGGCAGGCCGTTGTCGCGCAGGAAGGTCTTTTCGGCGATGCGGTCCTGGCAGATGGCGACGGCGCCGGCATGCGGCCGCACCGGCAGGCTTTCCGCCAGCTTTTCCAGCGTTGCCGCCGGCACGTTCTCGAATTCGGTGGTGACCGCAGCGCAGTCGGCGGCGATTTCCGCCAGCGCCGCCGGGTCTTCGTAGCCGGCACAAAGATGCCGGTCGGCGATGCGGCCGGCGGGGCTGTTCGGGTCCGGATCGAGGACCCAGACCTGATAGCCCATTTCATGGGCGGCAGCGACGAAAAAGCGGCCCAGCTGGCCGCCGCCGAGCATGCCCAGCGTGGCGGGAGGCAGGATCATGCTCACACCTCGGGCAGCTTCATCGCCAGGACCTTGTCGGCCTGGGCCTGGCGGAACTGGCTGAGTCTGGCGGCCAGCGCGGCGTCGCCGGTGGCCAGCATCGCAATCGCGAACAGCGCGGCGTTGGCGGCCCCGGCTTCGCCGATGGCGAAGGTGGCGACCGGAATGCCCTTGGGCATCTGGACGATGGACAGCAGGGAGTCCTGGCCGGACAGGGCCTTGGACTGCACCGGCACGCCCAGCACCGGGACGATGGTCTTTGCGGCGAGCATGCCCGGCAGGTGGGCGGCACCGCCGGCACCGGCGATGATCGCCTTCAGGCCACGGCCAGCGGCGGCTTCGGCGTAGGAATACAGCAGGTCCGGGGTACGGTGGGCGGAAACGACCCGGGCTTCAAACGGGATGCCGAAGTCCTTCAGCATCACCGCGGCGGCCTGCATCGTCGGCCAGTCGGAGTCGGAACCCATGACGACGCCGACCAGGGGGGTTTGTCCGGCGCTCATGCGGCCTCCCGTTCAGCGGCTTCGATGGTGTTGGCGAGCAGCATCGTGATGGTCATCGGCCCGACGCCGCCGGGCACCGGGGTCAGCTGGCCGGCGACGTCCAGGCAGCCGGCGAAATCGACGTCGCCGCAGAGCTTGCCGTCCGGCAGGCGGTTGATGCCGACGTCGATCACCACCGCACCGGGCTTGACCATGTCGGCGGTGACGAAACGGGGCTTGCCGACCGCGGCGACCAGGATGTCGGCGCGGCGGGTGTGGAAGGCCAGGTCACGGGTGCGGGAATTGCAGACGGTGACGGTGGCGCCGGCGTTGATCAGCAGCAGCGCCATCGGCTTGCCGACGATGTTGGAGCGGCCGATCACCACGGCTTCCTTGCCGGTCAGATCGACATGGCCCTTTTCGAACATCTTCATGACGCCGTAGGGGGTGCAGGGGATGAAGCGGGGGTTGCCCTGGGCCAGGGCGCCGACGTTCTCGGCGTGGAAACCATCCACGTCCTTGGCGGTGGCAATCGCCTCCAGCACTGCTTCCTCGTTGAAGTGTTTGGGCAGGGGCAGTTGCACCAGGATGCCGTGAATCGCCGGGTCGGCGTTCAGCTCGGCAATCCGGGCCAGCACCACGGCGGGATCGACGTCCGCCGGGTAGGTGATCTTTTCCGAGTGGATGCCGGCGGCCAGGCAGGCATTGACCTTGTTGCGGACATAGACCTGGGAGGCCGGGTCTTCGCCAACCAGGATGACCGCGAGACCGGGGCGATGCCCCTGAGCCGCCAGGGCCGCAACCCTGTCCTTGAAGCTGGCGCGCAACTCCTGGGCCAGCGCGTTACCGTCGATGATTTGTGCCGTCATGGGGGGATTCCAACTGGGGTTCCAACAAAGCAAAACGGGAAAGGCTTATGGCCTTTCCCTTTGAATTGACGCGATTTTATCAGAGTTCACGCCGACTTTCCCGGCGGCGCCCGGCCGCCGGGCTGCGGCAGGCGGGCACGGGGCGGCGGGAAATGCGCGGCACGGGCCGCAGCCCGCGCCGGCAGGACACGCCGGCCCTCAGGCCAGCGCGGCTTCGGCGGACTCCACCGCGGCGCGGCCGGCGGCGAAGGCGCGACGGTTGAGATCCACCAGTTTTTCCCCCTTGCGGGCGAAACGCTGCAGCACGCAATTCAGCAGCACTTCGGCGGAGAACGGCAGATGGTCGGCGATGGCGCCCAGCATCACGGTGTTGCCGAGGCGGATGTCGCCCAGCTCCATCGCGATGGTCGTGGCGTCAAAGGCGACGACATGGGTGCCGGAATTGTGCATTTCCTGCACCGGATCGGCGGGGTAGTCGAACAGCCCGAGTTCCACGATAGGCGGCACCAGCTTGGCGGTGTTCATCAGCGCGATGCCGTTCGGCCGCAGCATGTGCCGCCAGCGCATGGCTTCGGCGGATTCAAAGCCAAGCAGCACATCGGCGGTGCCCGGCGTGATCTGCGGCGACAGCACCCGCGGCCCGAAGCGCAGGTGCGAGGACACGACGCCGCCGCGCTGGGCCATGCCGGCCACTTCGGTCTTCTTGACGTCATGGCCGAGGGCGATGGCGGCTTCCGCCAGGATTTCGGTGGCGGTCATGACGCCCTGACCACCGATGCCGACGACGAGGATGTTGGAGGTTTCGCTCATGCTGGCTCCTCACTGCTTGACCAGGCGCACGGTGGCGACCGGTTCGGAATGGACGATGGCCTTGGGGGCGCAGGGCTGGACGCAGAGGCCGCAACCGGTACAGACCGCGGTTTCAATGCGGACGAAGGCGAGATCGACTTCCTTGCCGCTGGCCTTGACCGCCTTGCCGCGCCGGGTGACGTGAATCGCCGGGCAGCCGACTTCGATACAGTTGCCGCAGCCGGTGCACTTGTCGTCGATGACTTCGAAGGGCTTGAGCTTGTGGTAGGCCTTGGTCAGCACGCAGGGCTGATCGGTGATGATCACCGAGACTTCCGGAATCTTCACTTCCTCGCGGATGGTCTTGAACAGCACCGGCAACTGGTAGGGATCCACCACATGGATGCGTTCCTTCTTGACCCCCAGGGATTCGACCAGCTTGGCAAAATCGACCCGCGGCGCCTCGTTGTCGTGGATGTCGTAGCCGTTGCCGGGGTTGTTCTGACCGCCGGTCATGCCCACGGCGCGGTTGTCCAGCAGCAGCACCGTGACGTTGCCCTTGTTGTAAACAATGTCGAGCAGGCCTTGCATGCCCATGTGCATGAAGGTCGAGTCGCCGATCACCGCCAGGATGCGCTTGTCCTTGTCCGCCTCGGCCCGACCCTTGTCGAGACCCAGCGCGATGCCCATCGAAGCGCCCATCGAAATGGTGGTGTCTAGGGCGTTCCAGGGATGGCCGGCGCCCAGCGTGTAGCAGCCGATGTCGCCGGAGATCGTCAGGTTGCGCACCTGGGACAGGGTGTAATAGACGCCGAGGTGCGGGCAGGCCACGCACATCGTCGGCGGCCGCGGGAAAACCTGCATCGGCGGCCGGGTGTTCATTTCCGGCACCGGCTCGCCCAGCAGCCGGGCAATGGCCGGACGCAGCACGTTCTGCGACAGCTCGCCCTGGCGGGGCAGGATGTCCTTGCCGACCACGGCCACGCCGGCGGCCTTCAGCTCCAGCTCCAGCAGCGGCTCGACTTCTTCAACCACGACGACCTGATCCACCTGGGCGGCCAGCTCGCGGCACTTGTCCAGCGGCAGCGGGTGCGAGAAGCCCAGCTTCAGCACCGGCGCGTCGGGGAAGGCTTCCCGGACGTGCATGTAGGCGGGACCGGAAGTGATGTAGCCCACCCGGCGGTCGCTGCCCGGCTCCAGGATGTTCAAGGGGCTGACGGCGCTTTCCCTGGCCAGTTCGGCATCGCGCTGGAACATCAGCGGAATCCGCTTGCCGGCACCGGCCGGGGTCATCACCCAGCGGGCGGGATCTTTCTTGAAGCCGGCGGAGGCGTGCGGCACCCGCTCGCCCACGGTCACCAGCGCCTTGACGTGGTTGATCCGGGTCGTCATCCGCAGGATCACCGGCACCTGGAAGCGTTCGGAAAGCTCATAGGCGTACAGCGTCATCGCGTAGGCTTCCTGGGAATCCGCCGGTTCCAGCAGGGGAATGTGGGCGAAACGGCCCCAGTAGCGGGAATCCTGTTCGTTCTGCGAGGAAGACAGGCCGACGTCGTCGGCGATGGCGATCACCAGACCGCCGATCACGCCGGTCAGCGTCAGCGTCATCAGCGCGTCGGAGGCGACGTTCATCCCGACGTGTTTCATGCAGCAGAAGGCGCGGGAGCCGGCGTAGGCGGCGCCGATGGCGACTTCCAGCGAGACCTTTTCATTGACGGACCACTCGGCGTAGAGGTCCGGGTAGTGCGAGATTTCTTCCAGCATTTCGGTGGAGGGCGTGCCGGGATAGGCCGCGGCGACCTTGACGCCGGATTCCCAAACGGCGCGGGCCACGGCTTCGTTGCCGGACATCAGAAGCCGGGTCTGCGCCGGCGCGGGCATGACTGCCGCCATGTGTCGTTCTCCAGAATGAGCAAACCGGCGATTTTAACGGCTCCACCTGCCTGCCAATTGATCAACATCAATCAATCCACGCAGCCTCAAAGCCGTCCTTTGTATCGCTTTGCCGCGACCTGAAAAAAACCGGGAAAATCACCGCAAAAATATTGCACGATGCAAAACTTGATTTTAAGATGTGAAACGTGCGCCGCATCACGGCCGCACTCGTCCGTGATGAACGTATTAATCTAGGCGTTGCAACCCAAAAGGCTCGCAACACACATCAACCGGGCCACAGGGGAAAACCCCGTGGCCACCGCAGCGGAAGGAGACAAACTCATGGCTCAATTGCCCGTGATTCCCAACCTCGTGGATGCCGATCCCCAGGAAACGCAGGAATGGATCGACGCCCTTGAGGCCGTCATTGCCCAAGAAGGTCCGGAAAGGGCCCACTACCTG
>JBEBBF010000380.1:0-3468 GCA_041158545.1 Pseudomonadota bacterium
CGGATTTCCCAGGCCTTCAACCTGCAATCCCTGACCTGGGGCGCGCTGGCCCAGTTGCCCGCGGCGCATATTGAAACGCTGCTGCGCCGTTTTCAGTGGCTCAAGGTCAAGCGCGGCGACGCGATCGTCCGCGAGGGCGAGGTCGGCGAGGCCTATTACCTGATCGAGTCCGGCTGGTGCCAGGTGACCCGCCATGTGGGCGGCGTCGAGATGCCGGTTGCAGAGCTGGGCGCCGGGGAAGCCTTCGGCGAGGAAGCGCTGCTGGCCGGAGTGGAACGTAACGCCACCGTGACCATGCGCACCGATGGCGTGCTGCTGCGCCTCGACAAACAGGATTTTCAGGCGCTGCTGCAGGAACCCTTGCTGCACCGGATCGACTACACGGCGGCACAGGCCAAGGTGGCGCGGGGCGAGGCGGTGTGGCTCGATGTGCGTTACCCGGCGGAGTTCGGTGAGGATGGCTTGCCGGGGGCGCTGAATCTGCCCCTCAACGAAGTGCGGCACGCGCTGGGGGCCCTGGAGAAAAATCGGGAATATGTCGTGTATTGCCGTTCCGGACGCCGCAGTTCGGCGGCGACCTTCCTGCTGGCCCAGTTCGGCTACACCGCCTGGCTGCTCGACGGTGGCCTGCGCGGTATCCGCAGCGACAACGATACGGCACTGGAGGAAGAGGCATGAGCCAGGAGGCCACTCCGCTGGCCGGTGGCGACGTCACCAGCCGGCTGCGTTTTCTGAAGGAATTGCAGAAGCTGACCAACCGCATCCACGCCGCCCGCAATGTGGATGAGTTGATGCTGGAGCTGCCCGAGCAGATTTGCCAGGTATTCACCGCCGAGCGGATGACCCTGTATGTGATGAGCGAGGACAAGCAGTCCATCGTTTCCAAGGTCAAGACCGGGCTGAAGTCCTTCAAGGATCTGCGGCTGCCGATCAGCGAACAGAGTGTCGCCGGCTATGTGGCGCTGAACAAGCGGGCGGTGAATATCCGCGATGTGTACGACGACGGCGAATTGCAGTCCTACAGTCCGCGGATGGTGTTCCTGAAGGAAGTGGATCGCCGCACCGGCTACCGTTCGAAGCAGATGCTGGTCAGCCCGGTGCTGGACGAGGCCGGCGAGGTTTTGGGTGTGTTGCAGTTGATCAACAGCCGCAGCGACCAGTCCTTTTCCAGCATCGCCGCCGAATCCATGGCCGAGCTGGCGCAGACGCTGGCGATTGCGCTGACCCAGCGCCAGAAAGCCACGGTGCTGCAGTCCAAGTACGACCATCTGGTCGCCGATGCGGTGATTTCCGCCAAGGAGCTGGACGAGGCCCAGCGTCAGGCGCGGCAGGCCGGTGTGGACGTCGAATCCGTGCTGATCAAGGAATACAAGGTCAAGCCGGCGGCCATCGGTCTGGCGCTGGCGCGCTTCTTCAGCGTGCCCTACGAGCCTTTCCTGCCGGAACGGATCAAGCCCATCGATCTGCTGAAGAACCTCAAGCGTGAGTACGTCGAGTCGCAGCAATGGCTGCCGGTGGAAGAGGGCAGTGACGGCGTCGTGGTGATTTCCCCCGATCCGGAACGGGTGCGCAGTTCCCGTGTGCTCAGCAATGTCTTCCCCAAGAGCCGTATCGTCTTCCGGGTCACGACCCAGGGCGAGTTTGGCCTGTGCCTGGATCAGTTCTTCGGCGCGCTGGCCGACATGGGCTCGGTGGATGAACTGCTGTCCGACCTGGACGAGGGCGAGGACGGCGTCGAGCATGGCGGCGACGATGTCAGCGCCGCGGCCGATAACGAGCTGGTGCGGCTGGTGAACAAGATCATTGTCGATGCTTACCAGCAGGGTGCGTCGGATATTCACATCGAGCCGCGGCCGGGCAAGGAAAAGACCATCGTCCGCATCCGCAAGGATGGTTCGCTGGTGCACTACATCGAGATTCCCGCTTCTTACCGGGCGGCGCTGGTGACCCGGCTGAAGATCATGTGCGATCTGGACATCTCGGAAAAGCGCAAACCCCAGGACGGCAAGATCAAGTTCAAGAAGTACGGGCCGCTGGACATTGAGTTGCGGGTGGCGACGCTGCCGACCACCGGCGGGCTGGAGGACGTGGTGATGCGTATCCTCGCCGCCGGGGAGCCGATTCCGCTGGATAAGCTCGGTTTGTCGCTGCGCAACCACACCCATCTGAAGCAGTGCGTCGAGAAGCCCTACGGCCTGTTTTTCGTCTGCGGCCCGACCGGTTCCGGCAAGACGACGACCCTGCATTCGGTACTCGGCTACCTCAACAAGCCTGAAACCAAGATCTGGACCGCGGAAGACCCGGTGGAAATCACCCAGAAGGGGCTGCGCCAGGTCCAGGTGAACAAGAAGGCCGGGCTGGATTTTGCGACGGTGATGCGGGCCTTCCTCCGGGCGGACCCGGACATCATCATGGTCGGCGAAATGCGCGATGCGGAAACCACCGGCATCGGCATCGAGGCCTCGCTGACCGGCCACCTGGTGTTTGCGACCCTGCACACCAATTCGGCGCCGGAGTCGATCATCCGCTTGCTCGACATGGGGATGGACCCGTTCAATTTTGCCGATGCAATCCTCGGCATCCTGGCGCAGCGGCTGGCCAAGCGGTTGTGCAAGGACTGCAAGAAGCCGCACCCGGCCAGCCCCGAGGAGATTCGCCAGCTGATGCAGGAGTATTGCGAGGAACTGAGCAATACCCAGCAGTGGAAGCAGGATCCGAAGGCCTACGTGGATCGGCAGTACCAGGAATGGCTGCAGCAGTACGCCAGGGACGGGCAATTCACGCTGTACACCGCCCAGGGCTGCGAGAAATGCAGCAATACCGGCTATCGCGGCCGGCTGGGTCTGCACGAGTTGCTGGTCGGCAGCGATGCGGTGAAGAAGCTGATCCAGGAAAAGGCGCGGGTCGCGGAAATCCTGGCCTGCGCCCTCAACGAAGACATGCGCACCCTGAAGATGGATGGCATCGAAAAGGTGCTGCAGGGGCTGACCGACATCAAGCAGGTCCGCGCCGTCTGCATCAAATAATCCCGAAAGTCCCCATGAGTTCCAGCCAAGATCTGTTCAGCCGCCTCGACCGACTCAATGAAATCGGCGCCGCCCTGTCGCAGGAGCGGGATATCGACAAGCTGCTGGAAAACATCCTGGTTAATGCCAAGGAGCTGACCGGTGCCGATGGCGGCACGATCTACAGCGTCAGCGAGGACAAGCGCTTCCTGCGCTTTTCGATAGTCCGTACCGATTCCCTGAACATCGCCTTTGGCGGCACCACCGGCAAGCCGATCTCGGCGAATTTCCCCGACCTGCCCTTGTACCGGGAAGACGGCTCGCCCAACGACAGCATGGTCGCCGCCAGCGCCGCGATCCATGCCCACACGATCAATCTGGCCGATGCCTACACCGCCGAGGGCTTCGATTTTTCCGGTACCCGCTGGTTTGACCAGTGCACCGGCTACCGTTCGCAGTCCTT
>JBEBBF010000381.1:0-3064 GCA_041158545.1 Pseudomonadota bacterium
TGGTGGAATTCCAGCATGGCGGCAAGCTCAGTCTGGCGCAGACGGTGCAGCCGGAGGCGCAGTATCTGGTGGCCAGCGACGCCGGTTATGGCTTCCGTTGCCGGGGCGAGGATCTGGTGTCCCGCGGCAAGGCCGGCAAGGCTTTCATGAGCCTGGGCGACGGCGAGCAGCCGGCGATCTTCATGCCGGCGCCCCAGGGCGAGGTCGCCTGCTGCAGCGGCGATGGCCGGGTGCTGGTGTTCGCCGCCGAGGACATCAAGGCCTTGCCCAAGGGCAAGGGCGTCAAGCTGATCGAGGCCAATCCGGGGCGGACGGCGCTGGAGGCGATCCTGCCGGTGCAGGACGGTCAGGCGGGCAAGCTGTCCGGCGAGCGCCTTGCGGCCTGCCGCGGCAGTCGCGGCAGCCTGGGCCGCAAACCGCGGGGCGGGGCGCGGTAAGGCGCCGCCACGGTGGGCGAAGCAGACTCGAAGCCGGCCCCGTGGCCGGCTTCAGTTTTTCCGGCTGAACATCGGCAGCGTCAGCCGGTAGCGCATCGCCAGCAGCCTGAGCCCCAGCGTCACCGCCATCGCGACCCAGGCGGCGTGGACCGGGTCCAGCCCCAGCTGCTGCAGCCCGATCAGCGTCAGCCCGCCGGCCCAGGCGGCGCTGGCGTACAACTGGCCCTGGACGAACAGCAGCGGCACTTCATTGCACAGCACATCGCGCACCACGCCGCCGACCACCGCGGTGGCAACGCCGAGCAGGCTGGCGGCCAGCCAGGGGGCGTGCCAGTCCAGCGCTACCTGGGTCCCGGCGACAGCGAACAGCGCCAGACCGATTGCGTCCGGCAGCAGAAACAGCCGGTCCGGCAGCGCCAGGCCGCGGACCAGGACAAAGGTGAGCAGCGAGGTGCCGAAGGCGGCGTAAAGGTAGGTCGGGTCGCCCAGCCAGAACACCGGCCGTTGCAGCAGCAGGTCGCGCACCGTGCCGCCGCCCAGCGCGGTGGCCGTGCCGACCATCACCACGCCGACCAGATCCATCGGCTTGCGGCCGGCGTCGAGCACGCCGGTCAGCGCGCTGACCGCGACGGCGGCGAGGCCGATCCAGTAAAGCAGGACATCCATCGGCGTCTCCTTCAACAGCCGTCGCCGAATCGGGTGGCCCAGCTGGCCTTGCGTTCGGCGGTATAGGCCCACCAGGGCCGGGCTTCTTCGCCCGCGAGGAAGCGGGTGACGGAAATCAGCACGTCGAGCATGCAGGGATCAACCCGGCTGCCGCTCAAGGCGCAGAGGTCGCGGTAAAGCTGGTAAGGATCGGCGCCGTGCAGCGCAGCCGGGGTGGCATAGCCCAACTGCTGCAGGTCTTCGGCACAGGCCGGGCCGATGTTGGGCAGGTCGGTCAGCAGCTGCAGCTGCTCGCGGCGGACTTTGGCGGGGTGCATCGTGGCGGCTCCGGGGCGTGGTGGCGGATCAGGGTGAGGGCGGATCAGACTGGGCGCGCTGGCCCGGGTTCCGGCCTGGCCGCTACGGGCGGCGCGTCCGGCCGGCGCGGGCGGGGAAATCGGGAGAGAGCAAATAGCTTGCCTGGGGCTGGGTTTCTCGTAGTATAATTTTCGGCTTTTCCAACCTTGCCCTACCGTAACCGCATGGCGGGGGGTTTTAGCCAAAAGGAGTGTACATGCGTCATTACGAAATCGTCTTTATCGTCCATCCGGACCAAAGCGAGCAAGTGCCGGGCATGGTCGAACGTTACCGTGCCATCGTGACCACCAAGGGCGGCAACATCCACCGCCTGGAAGACTGGGGTCGTCGCCAGCTGGCTTACCCGATCGAAAAGATTCACAAGGCTCACTACGTGCTGATGAACATCGAGTGCGACGGTGAAACCCTGGGTGAACTGGAACATGCCTTCCGCTTCAACGACGCCGTGCTGCGTCACCTGACCATCAAGATGAAGCGTGCCGTGACTGCACCTTCCCCGATGATGAAGGAAGAGAAGTCCAAGTCCCTGCTGGGCGGCGAAGCTGCTCCGGCTGCAGAAGCGGCTGCCGGCTAAACCGGCGGCGAGGATTTGCTGAACCGGGTCGAGGTTTCCGGGCAACTGGTCGAGCGCAAGGCCTTGCGCCATACGCCGGCCGGGGTGCCGGTGAGTGAAGGGCGGATCGCCCACCACTCCCGCCTGCAGGAAGCCGGACTCCCCCGCGAGGTCGAGTGCGAGGTTCCGGTCATGGCCCTGGGCGAAACCGCCCGCTGGCTGGAGGCCACTCCACTGGGTAGCCTGGTCGGATTGACCGGATTCCTGGCCGCCAGGGGCAAGAGCAGCAAATCTCTCGTTCTGCACGTTACACAGATCGAATTTTTGGAAGGAAAAGAAAATGGCAAGGTTCTTCAAGAAGAAGGATGACGACAAGAAGAAGCGTCGCGGCGGCGGCATGTTCAAGCGCCGCAAGTTCTGCCGCTTCACCGCAGAAAAGGTCGAGCAGATCGACTACAAGGACGTGGATGTGCTGAAGGATTTCATCGCTGAAAACGCCAAGATCATGCCGGCTCGCCTGACCGGTACCAAGGCCGGTTACCAGCGCCAGCTGTCCGTGGCGATCAAGCGCGCCCGTTACCTGGCCCTGCTGCCCTACACCGACAACCACCAGTAACCCGGAGAGCGCGTCATGCAAATCATTCTGCTCGAGAAAGTTGTAAACCTGGGTAACCTGGGCGACATCGTCAAGGTCAAGGATGGCTACGCCCGTAACTTCCTGATCCCGAAGGGCATGGCCCGTCGCGCCACGACCGCTGCCAAGGCTGAGTTCGAAGCCCGCCGCGCCGACCTGGAAAAGGCTCAAGCTGAAAAGCTGGCTGCCGCCCAGGCCTTCGCCGAACAACTGAACGGTCTGGTCGTCAGCGTTGGCCGCAAGGCTGGCATGGACGGCCGCCTGTTCGGCTCCGTGACCAACTACGATGTTGCCGACGCCCTGCAGGCTGCCGGCTTCACCGTGGACAAGGCCAATATCCGCATGCCGGAAGGCCCGCTGAAGACCATCGGCGAGTTCCCGCTGGACATCGCGCTGCACACCGACGTGCTGGCGAAC
>JBEBBF010000382.1:0-3687 GCA_041158545.1 Pseudomonadota bacterium
CTCAACGTCATCCGTGTCCGCCTGCCATCGCTGCGCGAACGGCGGGAAGACATCCCGCTGCTGACCAAGCATTTCCTGCAGAAAAGTGCCCAGGAGTTGGGGGTCGAAACCAAGCGCCTGACCGACCCGGCGGTGAAATACCTCAGCGCGCTGGATTTCCCCGGCAACGTCCGCCAGCTGGAAAACCTCTGTCACTGGCTGACGGTGATGGCGCCCGGCCAGCAGGTCGATGTCGCCGACCTGCCGAACGAACTGCGGGAAACCCCGCCGGTCGTGCTCGCGGAAAACTGGGAAACCGCGCTGGCGGCGGAAGTGGATGCGCTGCTGGCCCGCGGCCAGGGCGGCGTCCACGAAAAGCTGACGCAAGTCTTCGAACGCATCCTGATTTCCCGGGCGCTGGCGCATACCGGTGGCCGTCGGATCGAGGCGGCGCAAGCCCTCGGTATCGGCCGCAACACCATCACCCGCAAGATCCAGGAACTCGGCCTGGATGGCGGCAAAGACAGCGCCTCAGAGTAGAATGCCGCGGCTATAAGCGGCCCTGTGTCGCCCCGGCTGCGGGAAGCCGGGGCGGGGGCGGGCGGCCGGATCGGGCCCGCACCGGCAGGCCGCTGAACCTCGACCCAGGATCGATGCCATGGCCCTTATCATTCCGCAGCAACTGCTTCCCCATCTGGGTGCCGCCGCCGTCCGGCTGGATGTGGATGCCCTTGATCAATGCGATTCCAGCAACGCCGAGCTGATGCGCCGGCTGGACGCGCCCTCCGGCAGCGTCGTCGTTGCCGACATCCAGACCGCCGGGCGCGGCCGCCGCGGCCGGGTCTGGGAATCCTCGCCGCTGGGCAGCCTGACCTTTTCGCTGCTCTGGCGCTTCCCGCCGGGGGCCAACCTCTCCGGACTCAGCCTCGCCGCCGGCCTCTCGGTGGTAGAAGCCCTGGAAAAACTGGGCGGCCACGGCGTCCGGCTGAAATGGCCCAACGACATCCTGTTCCAGAAGAAATCCCACTGGGGCAAGCTCGGCGGGCTGCTGATCGAACTGTCCAGCGACAGCAAGGGCATGCAGGCGGTGATCGGCGTCGGCCTCAATCTGACCCAGCCCGGCGTCGACCTCAACCCGCCCGCCTCCGGGCTGGACGAAGTGCTGCTGCCCTTCCCGGATCGGCACCGTCTGCTCGGCCTGGTGCTGCAGGGGCTGGTCGCGACGCTCGACGAATTCTCCGCCCACGGCTTCGGGCCGTTCCGGGATGCCTGGCAAGCCCGCCACATCTGGCAGGGGCGGCATGTCTGCCTGAATCTGGACGGCGAACGGCAAGCCGAAGGGCTTTGCCAGGGGGTCGATGAAGACGGCGCCCTGCTGCTGCGTACCGCCGCCGGCAGCGAACGCTTCATCGTCGGCGACCTGTCGCTGCGGCCGCTGTAGGCCCGACTTGCTGCTCTGCATCGACAGCGGCAACACCCGCCTGAAATGGGGGGTGCATGACGGCCAGGGCTGGCGGCAGCGCGGCGCCCTGCAGCAGGCCGAAGTCAGCCAGCTCGCCGCGCAATTGCACGCATTCCCCGAACTGCAGGACGTCGCGATCAGCCATGTTGCCGGCGAGACGGTGGCCGCCGGGCTGGAAGCCGCGCTGGCCGCACTGGGGCTGAACGGCCGCTTTCTCGCCAGCAGCCCGGAGGCCGCCGGCGTGCGCAACGGCTACCGGGAACCGGAACGGCTGGGGGTGGATCGCTGGTGCGCCCTGGTCGGCGCCCGTGGCCTGTGCCCCGGCGCCGTGCTGGTGGTCAGCGCCGGGACGGCCACCACCATCGATTCCCTCGACGCCGAAGGCCGCTTCCTCGGCGGACTGATCCTGCCCGGCTTCGACCTGATGCGCGGCGCCCTGGCCCGCGGCACCGCCCAGCTCCCGCTGGCCGCCGCCGACTACAACCCCTGGCCGGGCCACACCCAGCAAGCCATCGTCAGCGGCTGCATCGAAGCCCAGGTCGGCGCCATCGAACGCGCCTACCGCCGCCTCGCCGCCCTCGCCGGCGAAACCCGCTGCCTCCTCACTGGCGGCGCCGCCCCTTACCTCATCGACGCCCTGGCCGTCCCCCACGAACAGCGGGATGACCTGGTGCTGGAAGGCGTCCGCCGGCTGGCGGCGTGGTCGGCAACGGAAAATTAAGGCGAACCCCACCGCCTTACGCTCCTTCAGCTTCGAGCGCTTTTCTGCGGCTGTATCGTCTGCAATCCCAGTTGCAGGAGTTGTTCCCAGGGGTCGGCGAGGCCGAGGCCTTTGATCAGGCGGTCGATGCGGGCTGCGAGGGTGAGCAGGGCGGTGCTGCTGGTGGTGTCGTGTTTTTGCAGGGCCTTGCGCAGTTGTGCCTGGCGTGGGCCCCAGATGCGGCTTTCCTTGCAGGCCAGGTCGAAGGGCTGGCCGCGGTCGAGGGCGTGCCGGACCTGGGCCAGCGCCCGGATTTCTTCACAGACGCCCCATAGCAACAGGGGCAGGGCTTCGCCTTCGTGGCGCAGCCCTTGCAGCGTCCGGGTGTAGCGGGCGAGGTCGCCGGCGAGCAGGGCGTCGCGCAGGTCGTCGATGTCGTAACGGGCGACATTGAGCACGGCTTCGCGGACCTGGGCCAGGCTCAGCGCCCCGGTGGGGTAGAGCAGGCCCAGCTTGCGGATTTCCTGGTGCGCCGCCAGCAGGTTGCCTTCGACCCGTTCGGCGATGAAGCGCAGGGCTTCGCTGTCGGCGCTCTGTTGTTGCCGGCGCAACCGGCCGGCGATCCAGCCGGGTAGTTCGGCCAGCGGTGGGGCTTGCAGCTTGATCGCGACGCCGGCCTGGGCGAGCGCGGTCAGCCAGGCCGCTTTTTCTTCCTTCCAGTCGAGTTCCGGCAGGGTGACCAGCAGCAGGTTGTCCGGATTGAGCTGTTCGCACCAGCGTTGCAGCGCGGCGCTGCCGTCCTTGCCCGGCTTGCCGCCGGGGATGCGCAGGTCGATCAGCTTGCGGTCGCCGAACAGCGAAAGGTTGCTGCCGGCGGCGAGGAATTCGCTCCAGTCGAAGCCGGGCAGCACGGCCAGCACTTCCCGCTCGCTGTAGCCGGCCTGACGGGCGCGGGCGCGGATCGCGTCGGCGGCTTCCAGCGTCAGCAGCGGTTCGTCGCCATACACCACGTAGAGCGGACGGAGTTCCCGTTCGAGGTGGGCGGGCAGTTGCTCGCCTTTGAGCAGCATCAGTCCCGCTCTTCGGCGGTCAGTTGCGGGGTTAGCGCCGCCAGCCGCCGCAGGATCTGCTGGACGGCGTCCTTCTGCATTTCCCGCCACAGCAGCAGCTCTTCCTGTTCCTTGGCCAGCACTGCCGAGTCGTTATAGGTGATGTCCCGGGTCAGCGTGATGTCCTGCGGCGGCACCACTTCCCGGCCCTGGGCGTCGAGCATCCGGAAGCCGTAGCGCAGCCGCAGCTGGTTTTCCCGGACCCGGCCCTGGGTGTTGATCGTCAGGATCAGCTTTTCCCGGCTGTCGTAGAGCTGGTGCAGCTGGGCGTCGGCGCTGCTGGGAACATCGACCAGCGTGATGCCGTTGGCGCTCAGTTGCCGCCGCAGCAGCGCGGCGATTTCCGAGTTCTGCGGCAGGCTCAGGTAAAGGCTGTGGTAGGGCAGCTTGACCAGCCCCCGCAGCTGAAAACCGCAGCCCGCGAGGATCAGCAGGAT
>JBEBBF010000383.1:0-6381 GCA_041158545.1 Pseudomonadota bacterium
GTGATTTCCTCGACCGGGTAGGCGATCTGCCCATCCTCAACCCAGAAGCCGGCGGCGCCGCGGGAGTAGTCCCCGGTGACGTAATTGATGCCGTGGCCCAGCAGTTCGGTCACCAGGAGGCCGCGGCCCATTCGCCGCAGCAGTCCGGCGAAATCGTCGGCGCCGGGCTGGATGATCAGGTTGTGGCTGCCGCCGGCGTTGGCGGTGGTCTGCAGGCCCAGCTTGCGGGCGGTGTACACGCTGAGGAAGTAGCCCTGCAGCATGCCGTCGATCACCACGTCCCGGTCGCGGGTGGCGACACAGTCGTTGTCGAAGGCGGAGCTGGCGAGGCCGCCGGGCAGGTGCGGCCGTTCGCTGATCTGAACGAATTCCGGGAAGACCCGCTTGCCCAGGTGGTCGAGCAGGAAGGACGACTTGCGATAGAGGGCGCCGCCGCTGACGGCATGGACAAAGCTGCCCAGCAGGCCGGAGGCAATCGGCGCCTCGAACAGCACCGGGTAATCGCCGGTGGGAATCCGCCGGGCGCCCAGCCGGGCCACGGCCCGTTCGGCGGCGATGCGGCCGACGCTCTCGGCGCTGTCCAGGCCGCGGGCGTCGCGGCGGGTGGTGTACCAGTCGTCCCGCTGCATCGCCTCGTCCTCGGCGGCGATCACCGAGCAGGAAATGTAATGGCGGGAAGTCGGATAGCCGCCCATGAAACCCAGGCTGTTGGCGGCGACGAAGTGCGCTTCCTGGGTCGAGACCGTGGCACCTTCGGAGTTGTCGACCCGCTCGCTGACGTCAAACGCCGCGCCCTCGCAGCGCCGCGCCAGCGCGATGGCGTCTTCGACCGACAAATCCCAGGGGTGATACAGGTCCAGCTCCGGAATCGACTTGGCCAGCATTTCCTTTTCGGCCAGCCCGGCGCAGTCGTCTTCGGCGGTGTAGCGGGCGATGTTCAGCGCTGCTTCGACGGTGTCCCGCAGCGCCTGCGGCGAAAAATCCGAAGTGCTGGCGTAGCCCTTGCGCTGACCGCTGTAGATCGTGATGCCGATCCCCTTGTCCCGGTTGTACTCGATGGTTTCCACCTCGTCGCAACGCACGGTGACCGACTGGCCGAAGCCTTCGGAGACATCCACCTCGCAGGCGGAGGCGCCTTTGTGGCGGGCATGGGCGAGAACGTCCTCGGCCAGCTGCTGCAGCGTGGCAAAGGGGGTGGAAAAACGGCTGGGACGGTCAGTCATAAGAGGCGGAGGCGGGGAAAATCGCTATCATAGCAGCCCGTTTTTGCCGGACCTTGCCCGCGATACCATGAAACACGACGAACTGCCGGAATCCGGCCGCCCCTCCAAGACCCGGCGCAAGGCCGAAATGCACGAGTTGCAGGAGTTGGGCGAAGCCCTGGTTGGCCTGTCGGTCGGCCAGATGAAAAAGATCGAGCTCCAGGAAAACCTCTACGAGGCGGTGCGCGATTACCAGCGCTTTCCCAGCCACGAAGCCAAGCGCCGCCAGCTGCAATACATCGGCAAGCTGATGCGCGGCATTGATCCGGAGCCGATCCGGGCGGGCCTGGCGCTGCTGCGCGGCGAATCTTCCGAGGAAATCGCCAAGCTGCACCAGCTGGAGCGCCTGCGCAGCGAGCTGCTGGCCGACGAAAAGACCCTGGAGCGGATCGTGGCAACCTGGCCGCGGGCCGACCTGACGCTGTTGCGCCAGCTGCGCCGCAACGCGCTGAAGGAACAGGAGCTGGGCAAGCCGCCGCGCAACTTCCGCCAGATTTTCCAGACCTTGAAGGAACTCAGCGAACATGACGACGAGCCCCTCCCCGAAGACGACGACGCTTAAGATCGGCCTGGTTTCGATCAGCGACCGCGCCAGCCAGGGCGTCTATGAAGACAAGGGCCTGCCGGCCCTGCAGGACTGGCTGGGCAGCGCGCTCAGTTCGCCCTGGACCCTGATTCCCCGGCTGATTCCCGACGAACAGCCAGTGATCGAGCAGACCCTGATCGAGCTGGTGGATCAGGAAGGCTGCCATCTGGTGCTGACCACCGGCGGCACCGGCCCGGCGCCGCGGGATGTCACCCCGGAAGCCACCCGCGCCGTCGGCGACAAGGAAATGCCCGGTTTCGGCGAGCAGATGCGGCAGATCAGCCTGCATTTCGTGCCGACCGCGATCCTCTCCCGCCAGACCGCGGTGATCCGCGGCGGCGCGCTGATCCTCAATCTGCCCGGCCAGCCGAAGTCGATCCGGGAAACCCTGGAAGGCGTCAAGGCGGCGGACGGCAGCCCGGTGGTGCCCGGCATCTTTGCCGCCGTGCCCTACTGTCTGGACCTGATCGGCGCGCCCTACGTCGAAACCCGGCCGGAAGTGATCAAGGCCTTCCGCCCGAAGTCGGCGCAAAAGCCCGCGGCCTGAGCGCGGCGGCCGCATTCATTCCAGCAACTCGGTGTCCTCGTGGGCGTAAGCCGGGGCGCAGCAGCACAACAGATGCAGCGGCGCCTCATCGGCAGCCACCACCCAATGCGGCGTCCCCGGCGGGATGCAGACCGTATCCCCCGGCGCCAGCGCCAGCCACGCCTCGCCCAGCTGCATCCGGCCCCGGCCGGCGGTGACGTGGTAAATCTCCTCGGAGCAGTGGTGCCGATGCCGCAAGGTCCGCGCCCCCGGCTGGACGATGGCTTCGGCCAGACTCTGCGCCCGGTTGCCCTGCACCGCCGGGTGCATCAACTCCCGAATCTCGGAACCATCGCGGGTGACGTAGGCGGTCACCGCGGCGTAGGGCTGGTGCAGACAGGCGGACATGGCGGACTCCGGAAGGAACGGGGCTGGCATTATCGGCCGAGGTCGCTTCAGATTTCGACGTAAACCTCGATTTCCAGCCGCTGCCAGGGGTTGTCGTGGGCCAGCACCCGCAGCACCCGGCCGCGTAGCCGCTCGCCGGCATCCATCGCCCTCGCCAGCTCCCGGTTTTCCAGCCGCGGCAGATAGCCCAGCTTGCGGCCGCGCCACTCGACCCGGATCGCCAGCCGGTCGTGGGGATTGTCCGGTTCCCGCACCAGATCAAGGCGGTCGCCGACCTTCAATTGCGGCAACACCTCCAGCAGCGCGTAGTACTGGCTGCCCGCCAGCGGCGAGGTCTGCAGCAGCATCCACACCGGCCCGGCCGGGGTGCCGCCGGCCAGCGCCCCGAGCAACAGCCCCAGCGCGACGCTAAGCCTCGTCCGCGCTGAAAGCATTGCGGATCCACTCGGCGGCGTCCGGGTCCAGCCGGGAAAACAGCACGCAGTCGAAGCGGCAGGGCCGCTCGCCCCGCCCCAGCAGGTAATGCCGCGCCGCGAGGAGCAGCCGCTGGCGCTTGCTGCGGGTGATGCTGGCCGCCGCGCCGCCAAACGCCGCATTGCGCCGCAGCCGCACTTCAACGAACACCAGCGTCGCCCCGTCCTGGCAGATCAGGTCGATTTCGCCGCCCTTGACCCGGTAGTTGCGGGCCAGCAGCCGCAGGCCATGGCGCCGCAGCAGGGCTTCGGCCAGCGCCTCGGCCCGATCACCGTCCGTGTTATCTTTCGCGCCGCGCCGATCCGGCCCCATAGGCTTCTCCCCAGGCAATCATCATGACAATTGAATCGCCGGCATTGTACGTGCTCGCCACCCCCATCGGTAATCTGGCCGACCTCAGCCAGCGGGCCATCGCCGTGCTGCGCGAAGTGCCCTGGGTGGCCGCCGAAGACACCCGCCACAGCACCCCGCTGCTGCGTCATCACGCCAGCCCGGCCCGGCTGCTGCCGGCGCACCAGCACAACGAGGAGGCCGCTGCCAGCCGCATCCTCGAAAAACTCGGCGGCGGCGAAGCGGTGGCGCTGATTTCCGACGCCGGTACCCCGGCGGTGTCCGACCCCGGCGCCCGGATCGTCGCCCGGGTCCAGGCCGCCGGCTTCAAGGTGATCCCGGTGCCCGGCCCCTGCGCTGCGATTGCCGCGCTGTCCGCCGCCGGTTTCGACTGTCCGCAACACCTGTTTTACGGCTTCCTGCCGAGCAAGGCCGGGCAACGCCGGCAAGTGCTGGGCGAACTGCGCCCCCTGCCCTGGACCCTGGTGTTTTACGAAGCGCCGCACCGCATCCTCGAAACCGTCGCCGACCTGGCCGAGTGTCTGGGCGCGGAGCGGGAAATCGTGCTGGCGCGGGAGCTGACCAAGCTGTTTGAAAGCATCAAGCGGCTGCCGCTGGGCGAGGCCCTGGCCTGGCTGCAGGGCGACACTAACCGGCAAAAGGGCGAATTCGTGCTGGCGGTGAGCGGCTGCCAGGACGACAACAGCGCCGCCGAGGGCGAGCGGGTGTTGCGCCTGCTGCTCGCCGAGGGCCTGCCGGTGAAGCAGGCCGCCCGCCTCGCCGCCACGCTGACCGGCGCCAGCAAGAACGCCCTCTACGAGCGCGCCCTGGCCCTCAAGGACTAAAATTCACCCGTTTTCCGGAGAAAAGCATGCCTCTTACCCTGATCCGCCCCGATGACTGGCACCTGCACCTGCGCGACGGCGACGCCCTGAACACGGTGCTGCCCCATACCGCTCGCCAGTTTGCCCGGGCCATCGTGATGCCCAACCTGAAGCCGCCGGTGACCACCGTCGCCCAGGCCGCCGCCTACCGGGATCGCATCCTGGCTGCGCTGCCCGCCGGGATGGACTTCACGCCGCTGATGACCCTGTACCTGACCGACAACACCGCCCCGGAAGAAATCGCGCTGGCCCGCCAGTCCGGCTTCGTCCATGCGGTCAAGCTCTACCCGGCCGGTGCCACGACCAATTCCGACTTCGGCCTGACCGCCATCGACAAGGCCTATCCGGTGCTGGCGGAAATGGAAGCCCAGGGCCTGCCGCTGCTGGTCCATGGCGAAGTCACCGACCCGAGCGTCGACCTGTTCGACCGGGAAAGCGTGTTCATCGACGAAGTCCTGCTGCCGCTGACGCTGCGCTTCCCGCAGCTGAAGGTGGTCATGGAACACATCACCACCCGCGACGCCGTGCAGTTCGTGTCCGGCTCCAGCGCCAACGTCGCCGCGACCCTGACCGCGCATCACCTGCTCTACAACCGCAACGCGATCTTCCAGGGCGGCGTCCGCCCCCACTGGTATTGCCTGCCGGTGCTGAAGCGGGAAATCCACCGGGAAGCCCTGGTCGCCGCCGCCATTTCCGGCAACCCCAAGTTCTTCCTCGGCACCGATTCCGCCCCCCACGCCCGCCTGACCAAGGAAGCCGCCTGCGGCTGCGCCGGCTGCTACACCGCCTACGGCGCGATGGAGCTCTACGCCGAAGCCTTCGCCGCCGCCGGGGCGCTGGACAAGCTGGAGGGTTTCGCCAGCTGCTTCGGCCCGGATTTCTACGGCCTGCCGCGCAACAGCGGCACGCTGACCCTGATCGAGCAGGAATGTCCGGTCCCCGCCGGCTTCCCCTACGTCGGCGGCGATACCCTGGTGCCGCTGCGCGCCGGGGAAAACCTGCGCTGGACCGTCCAGTACTGAAAGGAAAAGCCATGAAAACCGGACCTCTGCTGGCCCTGGGCCTGCTGCCCCTGCTGGCGGGCTGCATCAACGACGGCGACGCCTACCTGATCGATGGCAAGGACCATTCCCTCAGCGTGGTCCGGGAACAACGCTGGCCCTGGGACAGCAAGGTGGATTTCCTGGTGGTCACCTCGCGGATGCCCGACTGCCTGCGTCGGCACCTGATCGCCAGCATGGCGCCGAAAACCCGGCTGGAAGTGTGGCAGCCGGGCAATCTGACCTATGTGCTGCGCACCGAAAAGCAGATGTGGGTCACCGAAACCCGGACCTGCAACGGCTTCGCGCCGCTGGACGAAGACCCGCCGGGCGGACTGGGTAGCGAAATCGGCTATTTCCAGGAAAAGGACGGCAAGTTCCGCTTCGTCGCCGCGGAAAAACCGCCGGCCCCGCCCGCCCCGGCTGAAGCCCAAGCCGCCGCCGAACCTGCCACCGCCCCGGCGCCCGCCGAGAACAATTCCGCCAGCCGTTGAGGCCGGCGTTGCGGCTGCCCGTATAATCCGCGCCGGGAAGTCGGCCAGGCAGCCGCTGGATGCGCAAGCATCGGGAGGAAAGTCCGGGCTCCACAGGGCAGGATGCCGGCTAACGGCCGGGCGTTACAAGTCGCAAGACCCAAGGCGACGGAAAGTGCAACAGAGAGCAAACCGCCGATGGCCCCGCTTGCGGGGATCAGGCAAGGGTGAAACGGTGGGGTAAGAGCCCACCGCACCGACGGCAACGTTCGGTGGCACGGTAAACCCCATCCGGAGCAAGGCCAAATAGGGAAGCACAGGCGTGGCCCGCGCTGCTTCCGGGTAGGTTGCTTGAGCCTGTCGGTGACGGCAGGCCTAGAGGAATGATTGCCGAACCT
>JBEBBF010000384.1:0-5630 GCA_041158545.1 Pseudomonadota bacterium
ACATCGCCAAGCAGATCCGTCCCTCGGCCCGTGGCGAACTGGAAATCACCGACGTCAATCGTCATTACCTCGAAGCCGGCAGCCTGCAGGTCGAAACCCTGGGACGCGGCTACGCCTGGCTGGATACCGGCACCCACGATTCCCTGCTGGAGGCCGGTCAGTTCATCGCGACGATAGAACGGCGCCAGGGCTTCAAGATTGCCTGTCCGGAAGAAGTGGCCTGGCGTCAGGGCTGGATCGGTAGCGAGCAACTGGCGGCCCTGGTGGCGCCCCTGGCCAAGACCGGTTATGGCGCCTATCTGCACGAATTGCTGCGGGAAGGAAATCATCATGAAAGCTGAAACCACCCATCTGGACGGCGTCCTGCGGGTTCTCCCCCAGGTCTTCGGCGACAGCCGCGGCTTCTTCATGGAAAGCTTCAACCGGGCACGCTTCGCCGAGTTATCCGGGCTCGACCTGGATTTCGTCCAGGACAACCACAGCCGTTCGCAACGGCAGGTGTTGCGCGGCCTGCATTACCAGCTTGCGCCGCACGCCCAGGGCAAGCTGGTCCGGGTGGTGCGGGGCGCGGTTTACGACGTGGTGGTGGATATCCGCCCCGGCTCGCCGACTTTTGGCCAGTGGCTGGGGGAAGCGTTGTCCGAAGACAATCAGGTTCAGCTCTGGGTGCCGCCGGGGCTGGCGCATGGCTTCATGGTGTTGAGCGACAGCGCTGATTTCCTCTACAAGACCACGGATTACTACGCCCCGGCCAGCGAGCGCTGCATCGCCTGGAATGATCCCGAGCTGGCGGTGGACTGGCCCTTGAATGGCCTCGCCCCCCTGGTTTCGGCCAAGGACGCCCAGGGCATGTCCTTCGCGGCTTACCGCCGGGAGATCGGCGCGTGAGCCTGGTTGCTGTTCCGCTGGACAAGGCCTACCGGCTGCTGAACCACGGGCCGCTGACCCTGGTGACCACCGCCGATGCGGCGGGGCGCCGGAATGTGATGGCCGCTTCCTGGGCGATGCCGCTGGATTTTTCACCCCCCAAGGTGGCGGTGGTGATCGACAAAAGCACCTACAGCCGGGAATTGCTGGCCGCCAATCCCCAGTTCGTCCTGAATCTGCCGGGGCGGGATCTGGCGGCGGCGGCGCTGGCGGTCGGGAGTTGCTGCGGTCGCGAAGGCGACAAGTTCGCCCGGCACGGGCTGCGTACCCAGCCGGCTTCCCTGGTTTTACCGCCGTTGCTGAGCGACTGCCTGGCCTGTCTGGAATGCCGGGTATTGCCGGAAGAAGCGCAGCAGCAGAAGTACGACCTGTTCCTCGCGGAAGTGGTGGCAGCCTGGGCGGACCCGGCGGTATTCCACGACGGGCGCTGGGATTTTGCCGATCCGCAACGGCGGACGCTGCATTACCAGGCCGGCGGCGCCTTCTTCGTCACCGGCGACTCATTCGTCGTTCCCGGCGGCGAAGACTGAACCTGAAGGGCAGGGCGCCGGCTCAGCCGGCCAGCAGCCAGCGGTTGAACAGCAGCCGACCGGCGTCGATGACCTCACCGGAAGTCAGCCCGACCGGGCCGCGGCCTTCCGCAACCAGTTGATCCGCAGCGGCGCCGTGCAGATGCACCGCCGCCAGACACGCGGCTTCCGCTGACCAGCCCTGGGCCAGCAACGCGACCAGGAAACCACTCAGCACATCGCCCATGCCGGCGGTGCCCATGCCGGGGTTGCCGCTGGTGTTCAGCCACCAGCGCCCCTGCGGCGAGGCGATCAGGCTGCCGCAACCCTTCAGCACCACCCAGGCACGGAAGCGTTCCGCCAGCTGGCAGACCGCGGCGATCCGGTCGGCCTGGACTTCCGCCGTCGTGAGCTCCAGCAGCCGCGCCGCTTCAGCCGGGTGCGGGGTCAGGATATGCGGGGTGTTGCGGGCCAGCAGCGCGCTTTGCAGCGTGAATTCGTAGGAAAGCAGGTTCAGCGCATCCGCATCCAGCACCAGCGGAATCGGCTGCGCCAGCGAGCGTTCCAGCAGTTCGCTGGCGTGGTCGCTGCGCCCGAGGCCGGGGCCGATGGCCAGCGCCGTCAGGTCGGAGACCAGCAGGGTTTCCGGATGCCGCAGCATCAGCTCCGCCTGTTGCGGGTCGCAGGGCGGGGCGTGGGGATCAAGCAGACCGAGATAGACCCGGCCGGCGCCCAGCTTCAGTGCCGAGCGTCCGGCGAGGAAGGCGGCGCCGATCATCGACGCGGCACCGCCGAGGATGCCGGCGTTGCCATTGCTGCCCTTGTGGCTGTTCAGCCGCCGCGGCTTGAGCGCGTGGCGGAACTGGCTGCGGGCCACCAGTTCGCCGTCGGCGGGCTGGCTGTGTTCCGGGTGGGTGCCCAGCATGGCAATCCGGAGCTGGCCGCAATGATCCGGGCCTTCGCCGGTGTAGAGGCCGGGCTTGGCGGCGACGAAGCTCAGCGTATGGCTGGCCCGGATGCAGGGTGTGGCAGCCCGGCCCCGGTCGGGGTCCAGGCCGGAAGGCACATCTAGGGCCAGCAGCGGGCAGCCCTGGGTTTCGGCCAGGCTGTTGGCGGCGTTGATCCAGCTGGCGTAGGGTTCGGCCGGGGCGCGGCTCAGTCCGATGCCGAACAGCCCGTCGAGGATCAGGCCGCAACGCTCGGGAGCCGACCAGTCGGGAACGGTGCGCCCACCCGCGGCTACGAAGCGCTGGTAAGCCGCCGCCGCATCTTCCGGCAAGCGTTCCGGCGTGCCGGCAAAGAGCACCTGCAGCGGATAGGCCTGTTCCAGCAGCAGCCGGGCGGCCTCGAAGGCGTCGCCGCCGTTGTTGCCGGGGCCGGCCAGAACCAGGATGGGTGTCTCCCGTTCCGGGCACAGGGCCATCGCCCATTCGGCAGCGGCGGCGCCGGCGCGTTGCATCAGCGGGAGGTGGCGATGGGCGCTTTCGATGGCGCGCAGGCCGGAGGAGCAGTAGAGGGATAGGCTTTGCATGGGCACATTTTACCTCCACCCCGCGTGTTACCATGCGCCCCGTTTTTGGCGCGCCGGCGGGTCCGGCGCTTCCTTTGGCCTTCGCTGCAGGTGCCCGGTTGCTCGCGTTCATCATCCGCCGTCTGTTGTATGCGATTCCGATCCTGATCGGGGTGAACCTGCTCACCTTTGCGCTGTTTTTTGTCGTCAATTCCCCGGATGACATGGCGCGGATGCAGTTGGGGGTCAAGCGGGTCACGCCCCAGGCCATCGAAAAATGGAAGGTGGAGCGGGGCTACGACAAACCCCTGTTGTGGAACGAGGCTGCGGCGGGCGGTGGCAAGCTGACCGATACCATCTTCTTCAACAAGTCGGCCAGCATGTTCGTCGGCGAATTCGGGCGTGCCGAGGATGGCCGCGACATCGCCCGGGAAATCGCCACCCGGATGGGGCCGTCGCTGGCGATTGCCTTGCCGACCTTCATCCTCGGCCTGTGGGTCACCGTCAGCTTTGCGTTGTTGCTGAGCTTCTTCCGCGCCACTGCCTTTGATTTCTGGGGCGTCGTCGCCTGCGTGACGATGATGTCGATCTCCGGCCTGTTCTACATCATCGGCGGGCAATACCTGGTCAGCAAGCTGTGGCGGCTGGTGCCGATTTCCGGCTATGGCGCGGGGCTGGAGGCCTGGCGCTTCCTGATCCTGCCGGTGCTGATCGGGGTGATTTCCGGGATAGGTTCCTCGACCCGCTGGTATCGCACGCTGTTTCTCGAAGAAGTGAACAAGGATTACGTCCGGACCGCCCGCGCCAAGGGTTTGGCGGAAACCGTGGTGTTTTACCGCCACATCCTGCGCAACGCGCTGATTCCCATCCTGACCGGCGTGGTCGTGGTGATTCCGCTGCTGTTCATGGGCTCCCTGCTGACCGAATCCTTTTTCGGCATTCCCGGACTCGGCAGCTACACCATCGACGCGATCAACGCCCAGGATTTCGCCGTGGTGCGGGCGATGGTCTTCATCGGCTCGGTGCTCTACATCCTCGGGCTGATCCTGACCGACATTTCCTACACCTGGGTGGATCCGCGGATCCGCTTCGACTGATGCCGATACAGCTTGTCTTCCTCTGGTCGGACCTGTTGATCTGGGCGCTGCTCGGCGCCGCCGGGCTGTTTGCCTGGCTCAGCCGGCGCAATCCGCCGCTGCGCCAGGCCTGGGCCAGGGTCGGCGCCAGCCCGGTGGGCATGGCCGCGGCCACCTTGCTGCTCGCCTTCGTGCTGGTCGGCCTGCTCGATTCCCTGCATTTCCGCCAGCGCCTGCCGGACCAGGGCGACAAGCCGGTTTATGCGGTCGAAGTGCTGTCCGGGCTGGATGCCCTGGCCGGCGGGCTGCGCCAGCGCAACGAGCGGACCTACTCGGCGCCGCTGGCGACCCACTCCTTCGCCAGGGAAATGCTTGATCTGCCCGATGGGCGCCAATCGCGGGCGTACCCGCGGCTGAAATTCGGCGGCGCCCACCTCGGGACGGAGACCGGGGATTGGGGCGGCGATGTCGCTGCCCGCTGCGGCCGCGGCCTGCTGCTGGGCCTGGGCTTGTGGGCGCTGCTGGCGGCGACGCTGACGCTGCTGCTGGCCCGGCGTCAGGCCTGCTCGCTGGCGAGCATGGGCCGGCGCATCGCAGCCGGTCGCGCCGGGCTGGCCTGGCGGGCAGTGTTGCTGACGCTGGCGCTGTTGCTGGCCCTGCTCGGCCCCATGCTCTGTCTGGCCCAGGGCTACCATGTGCTGGGGACCGACAAGGTCGGGCAGGATGTGTTGTATCAGGTGCTGAAAAGCATACGCACGGCCCTGGTGATCGGGCTGGTGACGACCCTGGTGACGCTGCCGCTGGGCATCTTCCTCGGCATCATTGCCGGCTATTTCCGCGGTTGGGTCGATGACCTGATCCAGTACATCTACACCGTGCTGAACTCGATTCCCGGCGTGCTGCTGATCGCTGCGGCGGTGCTGATGATGCAGGTGATCATCGACACCCATCCGCAATGGTTTGCCACCGCCGCCGAGCGGGCCGACCTGCGGCTGCTGGCGCTGTGTTTCATCCTCGGCCTGACCAGCTGGACCGGGCTGGCGCGCTTGCTGCGCGGGGAAACCCTGAAGTTGCGTGAGCTGGAGTACATCCAGGCGGCGCAGGCCTTCGGCGTCAGCCACGCCCGGATCATCCTGCGCCACCTGCTGCCCAACCTGATGCATATCGTGATCATCGCGCTGGTCATGGATTTTTCCGGGCTGGTGCTGGCGGAGGCGGTGCTGTCCTACGTGGGCATCGGTGTCGATCCGACGATGATCAGCTTCGGGACGATGATCAACTCCGCCCGGCTGGAGCTGGGCCGGGAGCCGGTGGTGTGGTGGTCGCTGCTGGCGGCTTTTGTCTTCATGTTCGTGCTGGTGCTGGCGGCCAACCTGTTCGCCGACTGCGTGCGCGACGCCTTTGATCCGAGGGCCGGCTGATGCTGGAAGTACGCCAGTTGCGGCTGGGCTTTGCGACGGCCGGGGAAATCCGGATTGCGGTCGAGGACCTGAGTTTTGCCGTAGCCGCCGGCGAGACCTACGCGCTGCTGGGTGAGTCTGGCTGCGGCAAGTCCATCACCGCCCAGGGGCTGCTGCGGCTGTTGCCGGCCAATGGCCGGATTCTTGC
>JBEBBF010000385.1:0-3114 GCA_041158545.1 Pseudomonadota bacterium
AGTCCCCGCCCCTCTTTCGCCATCGGCCACGAGTTCGCGCTGGCCGCGCCGTCGCCCTTCAGGCATCTGGTTTATCCGGTCGCCCGCGCCGGCGGCCTGGGGGTGCATGTGACGCTGGACCTGGCCGGCGCCGCCCGCTTCGGCCCGGACATCAGCTGGCGGGACGGCGTCGATTACCGCTTCGACCCCAGCCGTGCTGCGGATTTCGCCGCGGCGATCCGCCGCTACTACCCGGCGCTGCCCGACGGCGCGCTACAACCGGCCTTCACCGGCATCCGCCCCAAGATCAGCGGCCCCGAGGCGCCGGACCAGGATTTCCTGATCCAGGACGCCACCGCCCACGGCGTCCCCGGCCTGATCAACCTCTTCGGCATCGAATCCCCCGGCCTCACCGCCTCGCTGGCGCTGGCGCAGGAAGTGGCAGCGCGGCTGGCGGCCTGAGGCACGCAGCAGGCACCACCCCCGTGCTCAGTGGGCGCCACCGTCGCCGACCAGGGCGTAGGGGGCCCAGAACATCGGGTGGGCGTAGGAGTAGTCGGCTTTGCCGGTCGCGGGGTCGATGGCGCCGGGGGAATCGAGTAGCGCCAGCATCGATTGGCGCAGTGCTTCGGCGCGGCTCAGTTGCGGATCGGCGGCGTAGCGGGAGAAGGTGCCGGTCACCAGCAGGCGGGCGGAGACGGTTTCCACCGGCCAGTGGGTGACCAGCAGCGCCCGGCTGCCGGCGTAGAAGAAGCCGCGCCCGAGGCCGGAGATGGCTTCCGCCCCGGCGCCCTCGCCGGCCGCGGTATTGCAGGCGGACAGGATCACCCAGTCGGCGTCGAGTTTCAGCCCGAGTACTTCTTCCAGCGTCAGCAGCCCGTTGCCGTTGCCGCCGGGGTTGGCCAGCGCCAGCGAAGGTTGATCGACGCCGGGGAAATCTCCGGGCAGCAGGCCGTGGGTGGCGAAGGCGACGATGCGGCGGTGGCTCAAATCGAGCTTCAGCACATTGCTCTTGCTGGCTTCGGCGCCGAGCAGCACGTCGCGGCCGGGGTCGGCGCCCATCGCCCGCGCCAGCGACAGGATTTCATCGCGGGTGTCGGGGAGCGGCGGAATCCGGCTGTAATCGACCCAGTCGCTGCCGCCATCGAGGCTGGCGCGGGTGGCCAGGCGCTGCAGGTGCAGGCCGCGGGCCTTGGCGAGAGTCGGCGCCGGCTGCGGCTTGCCGGAAAAATCCGGGTCGCCGAAGCCGATGAAGGGCAGCCGCTCCGGGCTGCCGGGTTTTTGCCGGCGCAACGCCAGCAACGAAGTGATCGACGGCACCTGGGTGATCGCGGTCTGGCGGATCAGCCAGGGCACCTGGGCCAGGTGGCCGAACAGCAGCTTGCTGGCGGGCGGCGCCGCCGCCGCGGTCGGCAGCAGCGCGAAGGGCAGCTGGGCCAGCGCGCCACCCGCGGCCACCAGCAGGTTCCGCGCCCCCTGCCAGCCCGGCGCAACCGGTTGCAGCAGTTCGCTGTAGAGGCGATAGCCGGCTTTGAGGTCGAAGGCTGGCGCCTTGTCCAGATCCTGGTCGCCGGTATCCAGCGCGCTGCGCAGCGTGCTGACCAGCTTGCCGACTTCTGCCCGGTTCAGGCTGCTGGCGGCGAAGGCGACCTTGCCGTTCTGCGGCACGGCCCAGACGAAGCTGGCCTGATCGGTGGACACCACGGCGAGCAGGGCTTCTCCGGGCCGCAGGGCCGCCCGCGCCTGCGCCAGCGTTGCCGGCTGGGGATGGGCCAGATCGGCGTAGGCCGGGAATTGCCGGACGATCTGCGCCAGCAATTGCTCCCGGTCCCGGTCGATGCCGCCGATCCGCGCCTTCATGTCGGCGATGATCTGCGGCAGCTGTTTTTCCGGCGGCTGCGACATCTGATCCACCAGCACCCGGAACAGCGAGGCTTCTTCCTGGCGCAAGTCCTGCACCTTGCGGATCAGCGCCGCCAGCTCCGGCGTCGTCGCCGCATTGCGCGCCGCGGCGGCGGCGACCGCCTGCTGCACGCTCTGGCCCTGGACAAAATCCGCGAGGCGGAAGGCTTCTGCCGCCGCATCGATGCCGCTGCGTTTTTCGACCGGCGTGTTGCGTATCTCGGCCAGCAGCGCGATGTAGGCATGGACGATGTTCGACAGCCGGGTCTGCCGCACCGGCGACGGCGCCTGCTTTTGCTGGCGCTGGCTTTCGACCAGCGTGACCACCGCGTCCTGCAATGCCGCCAGCGCCGGCTCCTGCCGCCCCAGCTTGAACAAGGCAAAACCCAGATAGCCGCGGATTTCCGCGGTCTGCACGCTTTTCTCGCCGGTGACCCGGATGCTGCGGGCCAGCAGCGGCTCCAGCATCTGCCGCGCCGCCTCCGGCTCGCCGCTGCGGATCAGGCTCAGCGCCCAGTTGATGTCGCCGCCGGCCAGCTGTTCGCGGAACGCCGCCGCGGCGCCGGCCTGCATCTGCTGGTACTGGGCCAGCGCCTTGGCGTACTCGCCCCGGGGCACGAAGGACGCCGCCAGCTGCCGCCGGGCATTGATCAGGAACAGGGATTCCGGCGTCGCGCCGATCTTTTCCAGGATTTCAACCGCCGCCCGCGCCAGCTGCTCCGCCTCCGCCGCCCGCCGCTGCTCCAGCAACAGCCGGGTGTATTGCATCACCGCCTGCACCGTCTGGATCGAATACCGGCCGACCCGGCTCAGCGTCCGCTGCAGCACATGCCGGACATGCAGCTCGGCGTCGTACAGGCGCCCCTGCTGCATCAGCGCCTCGGCCAGCCGCAGTTCATGGCCGTCCCGCGCCTGCTCCATCTGCGACTGCGGCGGCACATCCCGCCCCTTCGCCAGCCGCTCCAGATTCAAGGGCAAATCGCGGTCACGCGACCGGATCGCCTCGCGGAACGCGGTTTCCGCCTCCTGCAAACGCCCCGCCGCCAACAGATAGCGCCCCAGCGCATCCTGGTAGGCCGCGGTCCAGTTGTATTGCATCTCCGGCCAGGAAGCGCTGCGGCCGCGCAGCAGGATGAACAGGTTCTCGGTGTCGCGCATCGCCCGCTCCGCCTCGTCCAGCCGCCCCAGCCGCCGGAACAGCTCCGCCGAAAAGGCGTAGTCGCTGATCAGCTG
>JBEBBF010000386.1:0-2989 GCA_041158545.1 Pseudomonadota bacterium
GCCCGGGGCTGCCCGACCCTGCGCACCGCGGTGATCATCACCACCGACAAGGTCTACGCCAACCCGGAAACCGGTCGCCCCTTTGTCGAAAACGACCCGCTGGGGGGCGCCGATCCCTACAGCAGCAGCAAGGCCTGCACCGAAATCCTCTGCGCCGCCTACCGGCAATCCTATTTCGCCGCCCGCGACCTGCGGCTGGCCACCGCCCGCGCCGGCAATGTCTTCGGTGGCGGCGACTGGGCCGCCCAGCGCCTGATCCCCGATCTGCTGGCTGCCTTCGCCGCCGGCCAGATCGCCGAACTTCGCCGCCCGGAGGCCGTCCGCCCCTGGCAGCATGTCCTGGCCCCGCTGCACGGCTACCTGCTGCTGACCGAAAAACTTTGGCAATCCCAGGACTTCGCCCGCGGCTGGAATTTCGGGCCGGAAGCCGAAGACTGCCAGCCGGTCGCCGCCGTCGCCACGCAACTGGCGGCGCTATGGGGCGATGACGCCCGCTGGCAGGCCCTGCCCAGCGATTTCCCGCACGAAGCCGGCCAGCTGCGGCTGGACGCCAGCCCAGCCCGGACCCGGCTGGCCTGGCAGCCCCGCTGGTCCCTCGCCCAGGGCCTGGCGCAAACCGTCCGCTGGCAGCGCGCCTGGCTGGCCGGCGCCGACCTTGCCGCCGTGTGTTTACGCCAGATCGCCGAGTATTGTGATGACTGATCCCGCCCGCCTCGCCCTGCTCGACCAGGTCCGCGCCTATATCGCCCAACGGCCCCAAGCCGGCTTCCAGCCCGGACAAAGCGCCATCCCGCCCTCGGGCAAGCTCCTGGGCGAAGAGGAATTCGTGAACATGGTCGATGCGGCGCTGGATGGCTGGCTGACCACCGGCCGGTTCAACGCCGAGTTCGAGACCAGGCTGGCGGCCTGGCTGGGGGTGGCGCATGTGCTGACCGCCAACTCCGGCTCGTCGGCCAACCTGCTGGCCCTGTCGGCGCTGACCTCGCCACAGCTGGGCGAGCGGGCCTTGCGGGCCGGCGACGAGGTCATCACCGCCGCCTGCGGCTTCCCGACCACGGTCAATCCCATCCTGCAGAACGGCCTGGTCCCGGTGTTCGTGGACAGCGCGCTGCCCGGCTACAACCCGGAACCGGAAGCCATCGCCGCGGCGATTTCCCCGCGCACCCGCGCCATCTTCATCGCCCACACCCTGGGCAACCCCTACAAGGTCGCCGAGATTCGCCAGCTGGCCGACCAGCACGGGCTGTGGCTGATCGAGGACTGCTGCGACGCGCTGGGCTCGACCTACCGCGGCCAGAAGGTCGGCACCTTCGGCCACCTGGCCACCCTGTCCTTCTACCCGGCCCACCACCTGACCATGGGCGAAGGCGGCGCGGTCTTCACCAACGACAGTCAGCTGAAGAAACTGGTCGAATCCTTCCGCGACTGGGGCCGCGACTGCTGGTGCCAGCCCGGTTGCGACAACACCTGCGGCAAGCGCTACGACTGGCAGCACGGCCAGCTGCCGCCGGGTTACGACCACAAATATGTCTACAGCCACGCCGGCTACAACCTGAAGATCAGCGACATGCAGGCGGCCGTGGGCCTCGCCCAGCTGGGACGGCTGGATGACTTCATCGCCGCCCGCCGCGCCAACTTCGCCTACCTGCGCCAGCAACTCGAACCGCTCGCCGACCGGCTGATCCTCCCCGAAGCCACGCCGGACAGCGAGCCGTCCTGGTTCGGCTTCCTGCTCACGCTGAAGGACGCCGCCGGCTGCAACCGCCTCGACCTGCTGCGCTACCTCGACCAGCACCGGATCGGCACCCGGCTGCTGTTCGGCGGCAACCTGACCCGGCAACCCTATTTCGCCGGCCGCAACTACCGCCAGGTCGGCGACCTTGCCGTCGCCGACCAGATCATGAGCCACACTTTCTGGATCGGCCTGTGGCCCGGCCTCGGCCGTGAACAACTCGACTACACGGTCGCCCACCTCAAGGCGTTTCTGGGCGAGTTCTGAACTCGAACCGCCCCGCCCCGCCCCCGCACAAGGAAAACCATGACCTCAAGCATTCCCGACCGTTTGTTTGTCCTGGAACTGGCCAACAACCACATGGGCGACCTGGCCCACGGCCTTTCGGTGATCCGCCAGTTCGGCACGGTCTGCCGGGATTTCCCCGAGTTCCACTTCGCCTTCAAGCTGCAGTACCGCGACCTGGACAGCTTCATCCACCCGGCGATGCGCGGTCGCGACGACATCAAGTACGTCAAGCGCTTCTCGGAAACCCGGCTCAGCCGGGAGCAGTTCGACCAGCTGGTCGCCTGCATGCGCGAAGAAGGTTTCCGGGTGTTGTCCACGCCCTTCGATGAGCCCTCGGTCGATCTGATCGAGGCGCAGAACCTGGACTTCATCAAGATCGCCAGCTGCTCCTTCACCGACTGGCCGCTGCTGGAGCGGGTCGTCGCCAGCGACAAGCCGATCATCGCCTCGACCGCCGGCGCCTCGCTGGAAGACATCGACCGGGTCGTCAGTTTCCTGGCGCATCGCAACAAGACCTTCACGATCCTGCACTGCGTCGGCGAATACCCCACCCCCGATGCCCGGCTCAACCTGAACCAGATCGACTTCCTGCAAGCCCGCTACCCCGGCGTCCCCATCGGCTTCTCCACCCACGAAGACCCGGACCACCACGACATCGTCAAGCTGGCCGTCGCCAAGGGCGCTCGGCTGTTCGAAAAGCACGTCGGGGTCGCCACCGCGGCTTACCCGCTGAATGCCTACTCCGCCAGCCCGGAACAATTGCGCCGCTGGCTGGAAGCCGCCCGTTCCGCCTACCTGATCTGCGGCGTCGCGGACACCCGGCTGCCGCCGGACCCGGTGGAAAGCGCCAGCCTGCGCTCGCTGCGCCGCGGCATCTTCGCCCGGCGGGCGCTCGCCGCCGGCGAGACCCTCTGCGCCGCCGACATCTATTTCGCCTTTCCGCCGGTCGAGGGCCAATACACCGCCAAC
>JBEBBF010000387.1:0-4930 GCA_041158545.1 Pseudomonadota bacterium
TGCTGGGCGGGCTGGATCAGCCGAGCAGCGGCCGGGTGCAGCTGATGGGCCAGGATTTTTCCGGGCTGGACGAAGCCGGCCGCGGCGACTGGCGTAACCGCCACCTCGGCTTTGTCTATCAGTTTCACCACCTGCTGGCGGAATTCACCGCGCTGGAGAACGTGGCGATGCCGCTGCTGATCCGGCGGCAAGCCGCGGCAGAAGCCTTGCAGCAGGCGGAAGCGATGCTGAAGGCGGTGGGGCTGGGACACCGGCTGGCGCATCGTCCCGGCGAACTTTCCGGCGGCGAAAGGCAGCGGGCCGCGATCGCCCGGGCGCTGGTCACTCGCCCGGCCTGCCTGCTCGCCGACGAACCCACCGGTAACCTCGACCGGCAAACCGCCCGGACGGTGTTCGACCTGCTGCTGCAGCAAACCCGCGACGCCCGCTCCGGCCTGATCATCGTCACCCACGACAGCGAACTCGCCGCCCAGGCCGACCGGGTGCTGACGCTGCAGGACGGTCATCTGGGCGATTGAGGGCTGGCGGAGACGGACTCCCCTGGGGAATTCGCCATTTTTCCGCCGCGTCCGCGCTTAATCCAACCCCGGCTTCCCACCCCTTAGCTTCTTGATTGCGCCCTGGCGTTGCTTGGCCTGCAGGCGGCGTTCGACTGCGGCTTTGCCGGGACGGGTCGGGCGGCGCGGTGGTGGTGGGGGCTGGGTGGCGGCGCGGAGCAGGGCGAGCAGGCGGGCGCGGGCGATCTGACGGTTCAGGGCCTGGGTGCGTTCGCTTTGTGCGGTGAGGATCAGCACGCCGTCCTTGTTCAGGCGGTGGCCGGCCAGTTGGCCGAGACGGTGTTTGACCGTTTCCGGCAGGCTGGCGGAGTGGCGGACGTCGAAGCGGAGTTCGACTGCGGTGGCGACCTTGTTGACGTTCTGGCCACCGGGGCCGCTGGCACGGATGAAATGTTCCTGCAGCTCGTCCTCGTCCAGGCTGAGGTGGGCGGTGATGGGCAGCAGGGCCATGGGTCAGTAATGGACCCGATCTTCCCGCTGCAGCCAGTCGAGCAGGGGCTGATCGGCGCCGGGCAGCGGCAGGTGCAGGCTGGGGACGCTGCGCCATTCGTGCGGGAGACGCAGTTCGCAGTAAAGCTCGTCGTCGCAGAAGCCGATGGCGGCGGCCTGATCGCGGCTGTTGGCGAAGACGATGCGTTCGACCCGCGCCCAGTAGGCGGCGGAAAGGCACATCGGACAGGGTTCGCTGGAGGCGTAGAGCACGCAGCCGTCGAGGTGAAAGCGGCCAAGAAGACTGCACGCCTGCCGGATCGCGACGATTTCGGCGTGGGCGGTGGGGTCGTGGGTCTTGACCACCTGATTCCAGGCTTCGGCGATGATTTCCCCGTTGCGGACAATCACGGCACCAAAGGGGCCGCCGTCACCATCCTGGCTGCCCTGGCGGGCAAGCTCCAGGGAGCGTTGCAGAAACTTTTCATCCATATCAACACCTTGCGTGTAAAAGTTGAAGTATCGATGGAGGTTTGACGGGCCACTTTCCCCGGCTGGTTTGCAAGGCACTTCCGGCCTGGCCGGGCTGTCTGCCGTCCTGTTTTCCGGTGCTCCGGCGGGCAACCAGCGCAGCAATCAAGTCGAAGTCCGCAGGATTGAAGTCCAGCCGTCTCGCCAGGGAAAAGCCGTTTCAGGCCGGGATGGTATTATAGCGGCCGTTTTTTGCACTGCACCAAGGCCGGACCCGGCGGTGCCTGCCCCTAGCCCCGATGCGCCTGACCAAGCTCAAACTCGCCGGTTTCAAATCCTTTGTCGATCCCACTACGGTGGCCCTGCCGGGGCAACTGGTGGGGGTGGTCGGGCCGAATGGCTGCGGCAAATCGAACATCATGGACGCGGTGCGCTGGGTGCTGGGGGAGTCCAAAGCTTCCGAACTGCGCGGCGAATCGATGCAGGACGTGATCTTCAACGGCTCCGGCAAACGCCAGCCGGTGTCGCGGGCGTCGGTGGAACTGGTGTTCGACAACAGCCTCGGCCGCGCCGTGGGCCAGTGGTCGCAGTACGCCGAGCTGGCGGTCAAGCGGGTGCTGACCCGCAATGGCCAGTCGGATTACTTCATCAATAATCTGAAGGTCCGCCGCCGCGACATCACCGACCTGTTCCTCGGCACCGGTCTCGGGCCGCGGGCCTACGCCATCATCGGCCAGGGGATGATCTCCCGGATCATCGAGGCCAAGCCGGACGACCTGCGGGTATTCCTGGAAGAAGCCGCCGGGGTCAGCCGCTACAAGGAGCGGCGCAAGGAAACTGAGGGCCGGCTGGCGGATACCCGGGAAAACCTGACCCGGGTCGAGGATATCCGCGTCGAACTGGCCGGGCAGATGGAAAGGCTGGAAGCCCAGGCCGAAGTGGCCCGCCAGTACCAGGGCTTTAACGATCAGCTGACCCACAAGCAGCAACTGCTGTGGCTGCTGCGGCGGAACGCTGCCCGCAGCGAACAGCAGCAGGTGGCGCTGGAGGTGGAGCGGGCGATCACCGAGCTGGAAGGCCAGTCCGCGGCGCTGCGCGAGGTCGAAGCCGGGCTGGAAGGGGCGCGGGAAGCGCACTTTGCCTGTGGCGACGCGCTGCACCAGGCCCAGGGCGATCTGTTCACCGTCAATGCCGAAGTCGCCCGGCTGGAAGCGGAGATTCGCCACCGGCGGGAATCCCGGCGACAGCTGGAATCCCGGCTGGCGCAACTGGCCGGCGAACTCGCCCACTGGCAGGAGCAGGCCGAACGGCTGATCGACGAGCGGGAATACTGGGAAGTCCGCCAGGAAGAATTGAGCATGCAGCTGGAGGAGGCGGGGGCCAAGCTGGAAATGCAGGCCGAACTGCTGCCGCAGGCGGAAGACGACCTGCGCACCGCCCAGGAAGAATTGAACCGCCGCCAGCGGGAACTGGCGCAAAGCGAACAAAAACTCCAGGTCGAACTGGCGCACCAGGCCAACGCCCAGCGGGCGCTGCAGCAACTGGTGCAGCGGCGGGAGCGCCTGCAGCAGGAGCTGGCCGGGCTGCAGCTGCCGGACCGGCGCGATCTGGAGGAAAAGGAAGGCGAACTGGAACTGCTGCGCGAAGAGCAGGCGGAATTCCAGGCAGAACTCGCGGAAGTCCAGCACAGCCTGCCGCAGCTGGAGGGCAGCCGGCGGCAATTGCAACAGGAGTTGCAGCAGGCCAACCGGGACGTTGCCGCGGCGGAAGCGCGACGGGCGGCGCTGGAGCAGATGCAGGCGCGCAGCCGGCAGGCGGGCAATCTCCCCGGCTGGCTGCAACGCCAGGGGCTGGAGCAGGCCCAGGCGCTGTGGCAGGCGCTGGAAGTCGAGCCGGGTTATGAGGATGCGGTCGAAGCGGTGCTGCGGGAGCGGCTGAATGCCGTGGCGCTGGGCGATGCCGCGCGGCTGCTGGCGATGGCCGCCGACCGGCCGGGCAGCAAGTTCAGCGTGGTGCTGCGCGGCCCGGACAAGGACAGCCCGGCCGCCGCCCACAGCCTGCTGGCCCGGGTGCGCTGCAACCAGCCGCAATTCCGCGCCGCCTTGCAGGACTGGCTGGCTGAGGTCGATGTCGCGGCCGATCTGCCGACGGCGCTGGCGGCACGGGAGCGCCTGGCGCCGGGGCAGTGGCAGGTGACGCCGGGCGGCGATCTGGTCAGCCGGCATGGCGTGACCTTCTTCGCGCCGGACAAGGCCGAGCATGGCCTGCTGGAACGGCAACGGGAAATCGAACACCTCGGCCACCGCCTGGAGGAATTGCAGGGGGTCGCAGAGGTCGCCCAGGCGCGGCTGGTCGCCGTGGAAAGCCAACTGGTCGAACAACAGGGCCGGCTGCAGAGCCTGCGCCGCCAGGTCAGCGAGCTGCAGAACCGCAGCCATGCCTTGCAGGTGGACATCCTCAAGCTTTCCCAGGCCAGCGACCGGGTGCGCGAGCAGCGGGAAAGGCTGCAGGAGCAGCTGGCCGACCTGGACATGGAAGAGGAAAACGAGCGGGAACGGGATTTCGGCAGCCAGGAGCGCGTTATCGGTCTGCGGGAAGCCCTGACCGGCCAGCAGGAGGCGCTCCGGCGTTGCCAGCAGAAGCAGGAAGTCTGCGAGCGGGCGGTGCGGGATGCCCGGGATCGTCAGGCCAGCCGCGAGCGGGAGTTGCGCGAGGCGCAGTTCTCCCAGCGGGAAAGCCAGGGCAAGCTGCAGGATATTTTCGCCGGCCAGGCCCAGGCCGCCCGCCAGTTGCAGCGGATCGAGAACGATCAGGCGGAATGCCAGCAACTGTCGGCGCAGCAGCCGGCGGAAGTGCTCGAAGAAGAATTGCAGGACGCGCTGTCCCGGCGGCGGGAGCGGGAACAGGCCCTGGGCCAGCAGCGGGAAGCGCTGGACGCGGCGGCGCGCAACCTGCGCGGGCTGGAAGAACAGCGCTTGCGGATCGAGCAGAGCCTGGAGCCGCTGCGTACCCGGATCAGCGATCTCAAATTGAAGGAACAGGCCGCAGGGCTCAACGCTGAACAGCTGGCGACCCAGCTGGAGGAAGTGGGGACCGAGGAAACCCGTTTCGCCGAGGAATTGCTCACCGCCCGGCCGCAGGCGCTGCAACAGGAAATCGGCAGGCTGCAGAAGGCCATCGTCGAGTTGGGGGCGGTCAACCTCGCGGCGCTGCAGGAGCTGGAAACGGCGCGGGAGCGCAAGGGCTTCCTGGATGCGCAGGCGGAAGACCTGGTCGAGGCGATGGAGACCCTGGAAAATGCGATCCGCCGGATCGACCGGGAAACCCGCGAGCTGCTGCAAAGCACGTTCGACACGGTCAATGGCCATTTCGGCCGGCTGTTCCCGGAGCTGTTCGGGGGCGGGCGGGCGGAACTGGTGATGACCGGCGAGGAAATCCTCGATGCCGGGATTCAGGTCATCGCCCAGCCTCCC
>JBEBBF010000388.1:0-3830 GCA_041158545.1 Pseudomonadota bacterium
CAGGCGGTCGACCACGTCGGCGCGGACCCGCAGCATGGCGCGCAGGGCTTCCGGCTCGGTTTCGGCGGTGGCGGGCGCGGCGTCGGCGGCCACCTGAATCGCGGCCGGGCGCTTTTCTTCGCCGGCTGCGGCGGGGGCGGGCGCTTCGGTCAGCGGGAAGCTGAAGTCGCCGGATTGCAGATGATCGACGTATTCCCCGAGCAGGTCACAGGCGCTCTGGATTTCCTCGATTTCGCTGGCGGCGACGGTTTCGGCCTTGATCGCCTGTTCGACCCGGCTTTCGACCCGGTGCGTCAGTTCGCCCAGGTTCATCGCACCGGCCATCCGCGCACTACCCTTGAAGGTGTGCAGCAGACGGGCGAGGGCGCGGGGCGCGATCTTTTCGTTTGGACTGGCCGCCCAGGCACGGAGCTGGGTGGTGAATTCGACAACCAGATCCTGGGCTTCTTCCAGGAAGATCGGCAGCAGTTGTTCGTCGAGGTCGTCGCGCAGTTGCGGCATTTCGCCGAGGCTGGCTGCAGCTGCGGAGAGGGCGGATGCGCTCGGCGCGGCGGCGGGTGTCGATTGCGCTACGGAGGGGACGAGCGGTTCCGGCGTCAGCGGCATCGCGAACGGCGGTTCGGCGGTAACCGGTGCTGCCATCTCGACCAGCGGCGGGGCCAGAGGCGGCAACTCGTCGGCAGAGTAGGAAATCGGGGCGACTTCGGGTTCGTCGAAGGACAGGTCGATATCGGGGAACTCGACTTCTTCCAGCGTCGGGGCGCTGTCATGCGCACCGACCAGTTCCTGCGTTGCCGGATAAAGGGCGTTCAGCGCATCGACCAGATCGTCGCGCAGCTCCGGCACCTGCTGGGCAGCGATGTCGTCCAGCATGGTCTGCAGCGCTGCAATGCTGTCACCCATGCAGCGCAGTGCAGCGGTATTGGCGGGGTCGGTGGTTTTGTTGCGACGGCCGAGCGCCATTTCCAGCGCGTGACCGAGATGATCGACTGCTTCGAGGCCCACCGTGCCGGCAATCCCGCCCAGGGTGTGGGCCGCCCGTTCCATATCGAAAGGCGTCGGGGTGGTGGGCGCATCCAGCAGCTTTTGGTGATGCTTGATCAGCGCGGCCTGATGGCCGAGGGCTTCCGAAATGAAGATTTCGTACAGCGCCGGCGAAATGGTCAGCGTCTGACGGGCGGCGGCGGGGACAGCAGGCACTTCGGGCGCGGCAGCCGGCGGCAGCATTTCCGGCAGGGACTCGTGCAGCGGCGCGGCGTCGAGATCCGGGAAGTCCAGGTCGATGGCTTCCATTTCCTCTGGCTCGGCAGCGGCCGGTGCCGGAGGTGGCACGGTTTCTTCGGGGAAATCCAGGCTGAAATCGAGGGCGTCTGCCGGGGCTTCGGGGATGTTCAACTCCAACAATTCCGGGAATGCGGGGGCGGCGGGTTCCGCCGGTGTCGTAACCACTGGCGCAGCAGCAAGCGGCGGAATTTCGAGCGCTGCGGGCGGGGCTTGTTCCAGCGCGGGCGCTGCGACTGGGGCCGGCGCAGCGACGGGGGCTGCGGGTTGCTGCATCGATTCCGGTTCCGGCTCGACACCGCGCAGGCGGTCGCAACGGGCGATGAAGCCGGCTGGATTGGGAATGTGCCCCTTGCCGGTTTCGAGGTGCTTCACCCAGTCGGAGAACAGCGGCATGCCGGTCGCCAGTACATCGATCAGTTCGTTATTGACGCGCAGTTCCTGCTGCAGCCACATGTTCAGGGTTTGTTCCAGCGCCCAGGCGGTTTCACCCAGATCCTTCAGACCGACCATCCGGCCGCTGCCCTTGAGGGTGTGGCTGGCGCGACGAATGGTGGTCAGTGCTTCCTTGTCGTTCGGCTGGTTGCGCAGGATATCGAGGTGCTCGGCCATCGTGGCCAGCACTTCGTTGGCTTCCTCAAGGAAAATCGCCAGCAGTTCGGCGTCGACTTCTTCGTGGCTGGCCTGGGCCAGGTTCAGGGTTTCTGCCGACGGGGCCGGCGTATCCGGGCTGGCCGGGATCAGGTTGCTGAGTGCGGCTTCGAGTTCGGCGGGCGCGGCCTGATTTTCCAGGGCGGAAAGCGCGGCCTGGGCTTGCTGGCCGAGGGCGCGGTCAGCGACCAGATCGGCATCCTGACGCAGTTCCTGCAGGTTTTCCTTGAGTTCGTGCTGCAGCGCGGTGTCGTGCGGGTTGTCCTGCAGCGCCTCAAGGAGGTTCTGCGTGACTTCCTTTTTCTGTTCGATGACGGCTTCGATGCTGGTCGGCGCGGTGGTTTCGCTTTCCTCGTCCTTGCTGCGACCCTGGGGCGACTCGAGTTCGGCAACGAAGCTGGCGAAGTCGGCGTTGCCGTGCGGCAGGGCGTCGACGAAGAAGCCGAGGGCGGACAGGCGACGGGCAGTGTTTTCGAAGTCGGTTTCGGCGGGGACGTAGTCCGGCTGGCCGAAGCGGGTGATTTCCTTCGCGCAATCCGTGAGCCAGGCGACCGCAGCGTCGTGGCCGAGCATCAGCAGCGCGCCGGAAATCTGACGGATCGGGGCGTTGAAGCTTTCCGGCTCCGGTTTCTTGTCCGGATTACGGAAGAAGCCGTCGAGGGATTGTTCGATCTGGGCCAGATTGCTCTGAATTTCGCGGGCGACCTGGGTAATCAGCAGTTTTTCCTGGGCGCGGCGGGAGATTTCATCGAGCAGCGGGATCTCGGCGCTGTCGGCCAGCGAAGTGCCGGCGATGCAGGCATGGAGGCGGGCCACCATCCGGTCCACCTGCTGGGCGAAATCGGTGCCGAGGCGTTTGTAGTTTTCCTGGGCGTTTTGCAGCAGCAGGATCGCCGTGGCGACTTCCATCGCCATGGCTTCGGAATGGCGGCGGGGCTGGGCGGCCAGACAGTTGGCGGCGGAGGTCAGCGCCTGCGACAGCCGCTTCATGTCGGTGTGCGCGACCTCGTTGACCACCTGTTCGGCGGCACGGGCATGCTCGGCAAAGACCGTCATCAGGCTGGTGTTGCCGGCGCAGCACTTGTTCCAGATGTCCTCTGCCGTCGCGATGATTTCGCGGAGGCGGCGCAGCAGGGCTTCCAGCGGCGCCTGGATGATGCGGCTGCCGGACCCCGCGGGGATCAGCTCGGACAACTGGTAAGCACCCTGCAACTCGTCGATGATCGGCGACTTGCCGTTGGGCGCCTGGGCGACGTAGTACAGCGCATCGCGAATCAGCCGCTCGGCAACATTGCGCGAGCCTTCCTGCAACTTGCGAATCTGCAGGTCGATGCGGCCACAGAGGACGCGGGCTTCGGCACGGTCCTGGGTATTGCATTCGGCGAGTGCGGTCAGGAAGCCGCGGGCCACCCACCAGAAGGTGCGGGCGCTGGCGAGTTCCTGGGAATTTTCAATATGCTGGACTGCGGAGCGCATTTGCTCCAGACCCCCGAGCGCTGCGGCGCTATCGGCGGGGTTGCGCAGCCAGAACAGCAGGCCTTTCTGGAAATTGGCCCGTTCAATCTTCAGCAGGTTCTTGAACTGCTCGGCGCTGAGCGGCCCTTCGCCTGCGGCCCGTTTCGGGGGGCGGACGTCCAGATTCGGGAAAAACAGGTCGGTGGGGCGGGCCTGGTCGTGATTACGGGCCTTTGCCAGTTCGCGATAGACCGGCAACAACCGCAGCGGCTGGTTCGGTTCGCCGACCAGCAGATCATCCAGATATTGCCGGATGGCGGTCAGCGCATTTTCAGCGGTGGCGAGACGCTTGGCGTCGGCTTCAAGCTGGCTTTCCTCGAGTGCCAGCAGCAGGGCCTCAAGGCTTTCGGAAATTTGAGTCAGGCCATCCAGGCCGATCATCG
>JBEBBF010000389.1:0-4269 GCA_041158545.1 Pseudomonadota bacterium
CTAGACGGCACTCTGCGCCCCCCTGATAATTGCCATTCCGCACACACATCAAAAAAAGGGCAACCATGAACAAAACCGAACTGATCGAAGCACTGGCCGCTCGGTGCGATTTGTCAAAAGCGGCAGCTGGCCGGGCCATTGACGGCCTGACGGACCTCATCGCCGAAACCTTGAAGAACGGTGAAGCCATCAGCCTGGTCGGTTTTGGCACCTTCAGCGTCAAGGAGCGCGCCGCCCGCGTCGGTCGCAACCCGCAAACCCGCCAGGAACTGCAGATTCCTGCCTCCAAGTCGCCGAAATTCACCCCTGGCGCCAAGCTGAAGTCCGCGGTCAACCCCTGAAACGAGACGTCATCGCGACGCCTTGTCACTCTGGTGACCGCAGCGGGAGAGGCCAAGACAATAACGAGCCGCAAACCCCGGCCTCCCCCGCTCACCCCGTTTAAAGTTCAGTTTCAAGCTTCACGCCTTACCCTCTGCCGCATTCCCCCGACGGTCCCGCGCCGACATTACATGTCCCTTTCACGCGGCAACCGATCACCTTCCCCATCTGAAGTAACCCGGCCTGCGGTTGGTGCATACTGCGCGCCATGTCCAGACTGACCAATCCCTACCTGCTGTTGACGCTGACCGTGCTGTTCTGGTCGGGCAACATGGTGCTCGGCCGCGGCATCCGCGCCGACATTCCGCCGATGGCCCTCGCGTTCTGGCGCTGGGCCATTGCTTTTGCGCTGACCCTGCCGCTGGCGCTGCCGCATCTGGCCAGTCAATGGCCCAAATTGCGGGCCGGCTGGAAACCGCTGCTGGTGCTCGGCCTGCTTGGGGTGGGTGGCTACAACACCTTCGCCTATCTGGCGCTGCAATACACCTCGGCGACCAACGCCGTGCTGCTCAATTCCTTCATCCCCATCGTCACCATTGCCCTGTCCTGGGCCTTCCTGGGGAAAAGACTGCGGCCGCTCGAAGGCGTGGGCGTGCTGGTCTCCCTGGCCGGCGCCGTCACCATCATCTGCCAGGGCAATCTGGAATTGCTGCTCAGCCTCAGCCTCAACCGTGGCGATCTGTGGATGCTGGGCGCCGTCGCCGTCTGGGCGATCTACACCGTGGGTCTGCAATGGCGCCCCTCCGGCGTCAACCCGATGTTGATGCTGGCGGCGCTGACCGCCATCGGCCTTTGCGCACTCGCCCCGGCCTACGCCTGGGAGCTCGCCGCGGGCAAGCAGATGAACGTCCATACCGGCTCCCTGCTTAGCCTGGCCTATGTCGGCATCTTCCCCGGCTTCCTCGGCTACATCTTCTACAACCGCGGCGTCGCCGAAGTGGGCGCCAACAAGGCCAGCCTGTTCATCCACCTGATGCCGGTATTCGGCACGCTGCTGTCGATGCTGCTGCTGGCGGAAATGCCGCAGCTTTACCACTTCGTCGGCATCGCCCTGATTTTCGCCGGCATCGGCCTGACCACCCGGCGATGATCGGGGCGCTGTTCAGCTGGCTGCGGCGTGCCCCGCCGCAACGGGTCAGCGACACCTTGTGGCAGCAGACTCTCGACGCCCTCCCCTTCCTGGACCGCCTGACCCCGGATGAAACGGCAAGGCTGCGCCAGCTGGTCGAAGCCTTTCTCGCTGAAAAGCGCTTCAGCAGCGCGGGGGGGCTGGCCTTGGACGATGCGCTGTGCGTCAACATTGCCACCCAGGGTTGCCTGCCCATCCTGGAACTGGGCCTGACTGCCTACCGGGATTGGCTGGGCATCGTCGTTTACCCCGATGAATTCGTGATTCCCCGCCAGATCACCGACGAGGACGGCGTCGTCCACGAATACGAGGAAGTCGCCGCTGGCGAGGCCTGGCTGGGCGGCCCACTGCTGCTGTCCTGGCAGGACGCGCAAATGGCCGGCGACGGCTACAACGTCGTGATCCATGAATTCGCCCACAAGCTGGACATGCTGAACGGCGAGGTGGATGGCATCCCGGCGCTGCATTCCGGGCTGCAGCCCGCGCAATGGGAAGCCACGCTCCTCGCTGCTTATGAAGATTTCTGCCAGCGGGTCGACGCCGGCGAGGACACCGCGCTCGACCCCTACGCCGCGGAAGACCCGGCGGAATTCTTTGCGGTGCTCAGCGAAGCCTTTTTCGAAACGCCGGAACTCGTGCGCGACGATTACCCGGCGTTTTACCAGTTGCTGTGCCGCTACTACCGGCAACAGCCAGACCGTCCTCTCCCGCCAACTCAGGGCTGAAGCAGGAACTCCCGGACCAGGGCAATCTGCCCGGCGGTCTGGAACATCGGCGCATGCCCCACCCCCGGCACTTCCGCCAACTGGGCTTTCGGACCCCGTTCGCCCATGCGCTGCCAGGTATCCCGCAACAGCAGGTCGGATTCGGCACCGCGAATCACCAGCGTCGGGCAGGCGATGCCCTCATAAACCGGCCACAGATCGACATTCTGGAACACGAAGGTCTTGCGGAAAGGTTCGGCGAGCCCCGGATCGTAGGCCGGGCGCCACAACCCATCCTCCCCTTCCTGCAGCGCGTACCGGCAAAGATTGTCCCACTGCGCATCATCCATCTCGCCAAACGGGGCGCCGATCAGCCGCAGATAAGCCTCGCCTTCCCGGTAGCTGGAAAACGCCACCGGCTTGCCGACGTATTCGGCGATCCGCCGCAGGGATTCCGCCGTCACCAGCGGCCCGACATCGTTCAGCACCAGCCTGGTAATCGGGGTTTTGGCCATGCTGGCGAGGAACATCCCGATCAGCCCGCCCATCGAGGTGCCGACCCAATGCACTTCCGTGACATCCAGCCGGGCCAGCAGCGTGACCATGTCGGCGATGTACTGGGGAAAACCATAGGCGTTCTTGTCGGCCAGCACTTCGCTACGGCCACGCCCGACCACATCCGGGCAGATCACCCGGTATTCCCCGGCCATTTCCTGGGCCAGTGCGTCAAAGTCCCGACCATTGCGGGTCAGGCCATGCACGCAGACCAGCACCTTGGGATTCGCCGGATCGCCCCATTCGGTGTACGCCATCCGGTGCAGCCCGCCGGCGCTGGCGCACAGCACCTGTCGCTCGCGGAACGCCGGCTCACTCGCTGGCGCCGGACCCGGCCCGCTCCACCAGCGTTGCAATTTTTCCCACCAACTCATCGCCATACCCCAAGGACAAAACGGCGGCTATTGTAGGGGCAAGCGCGAGCACAACCGCAGAAACCCGGCTCAGGGGTCCTGCCAATAACGCCGGGATGTCTGCCGCCAGCCCGTCAACGCCGGCCCGCCCGGTTGCAGACGCACCATCACCGCCCCGTCCCTGTCGGTCCGCCACAGGCTGATTCCCCGCGCCGCGTAACGCGCCAGCACCGCCGCCTTCGGATGCCCGAAACGGTTGCGGTAGCCGACCGGGATCACCGCCGCCTGCGGCCGCACCCGATCCAGAAAGGCATCGGTCGAAGAAGTCCGGCTACCGTGATGCGGCACCAGCAGCACCTCGGCCGCCAGATCCTCGCCCTGCTGCCGCAGCAACAGCGCCTCATCCGCCATCTCGATGTCCGAGGTCAGCAACATCCGGCCATGCGCCGTACTGAGCCGCAGCACGCAGGAGAGGTGATTGCTCTTTCCCTGGCTTGCCGCCGGAATTTCCGGCGGATGCAGCAACGCAAAATCCACGCCCTCCCAGGTCCAGGCCAGCCCGGCCTGACAACGCTCCCCATCCAGCTCGGGAATCGTCGTCAGCCGCCGTCCCAGCGGCAACTGGTTCAGCAGCGAACGGTAGCCGCCAGCGTGGTCACTGTCCCGGTGGGTCAGGATCACCGCGTCCAGCCGGGTCAGCCCCAGGCTGCGCAGATAAGGCCAGACGATGCGCTGGCCGGCGTCGGACTCGGCGCTGTACAAGGGGCCGGTGTCGTAAAGCAGGTCATGCCCGGCGGTCTGCACCAGCACCGCCAGACCCTGACCGACATCCAGCACCGTCACCCAGGCCTCCCCCGGCGCGGGCCGCGCCTGCGGCCACAGCAGCGCCGGCAACAGACACACCACGCCCAAGCCGCGCCCGGCCACGCCCCGCGGCAACAACAGCAAGCCCACGCCCAGCAGCGCCACCGCAACCGCCCACAGCGGCGGCGCCGCCCCCTGCCACACCGGCCCCTGCGCCAGCACCTCAAGCACGGCCATCAAACCGTGCAGCAGCGCATGTGCCAGTGCCAGACACCAAGCGCCCGGCAGCAGCACCGCCAGCAGCGTCAGCGGCGTGATCAGCAAACTGATCAACGGGATGGCC
>JBEBBF010000390.1:0-2986 GCA_041158545.1 Pseudomonadota bacterium
AACGGCCAGAAGGCGGAAGCGCAGAAGCGCGTGGACATCGCCGTCTGGGGCGCCTGGAAGCTGTTCTCGGTGCTGACCGGCCCGATCATGGACTACTACACGCCGCTGGAGCACCGCAAGCAGTCGTTCAAGGAGTTCATGGAAGAGTGGATCGTCGCCCAGTTCGAGCGGGCGCTGACCGACATGGGCCTGGAGCTGCCCTGGTACTGGGACATCTTCCTGAAGGATCTGTCGCAGACCCACCACGGCATGCACCTCGGCTCCTACTTCTGGCGCCCGACCATCTGGTGGAACCCGGCCGCGGGCGTCACCCCGGCCGAGCGGGACTGGCTGGAGCAGAAATACCCCGGCTGGAACGACACCTGGGGCCAGTGCTGGGACGTGTTCATCGACAACGTGGTGGACGGCAACATGGCCATGGCCTACCCGGAAACCCTGCCCTACGTCTGCAACATGTGCCAGCTGCCTATCCTCGGCACGCCGGGCAAGGGCTGGAACGTCAAGGATTACCCGCTGGAATACAACGGCCGCCTGTACCACTTCGGCTCCGAAGTGGATCGCTGGGTGTTTGAGCAGGAGCCGGAGCGTTACGCCGGCCACCTGTCCATCGTCGATCGTTTCCTGGCCGGGATGATCCAGCCGATGAACCTGGAAGGCGCGCTGAAGTACATGAACATCGCCCCCGGCGAGTGCGGCGACGACGCCCACAACTACGCCTGGGCCGAGGTGTACCGCGCCCTGCGCGCCGGCAAGAAGGCGGGCTGAGCCCCCTGTCCCATCGCCCGGCACCGGCGGTGCCGGGCTCACCGAATTCTGGAGATTTGAAACATGGCTTTGTTTCCTTTGACGTCCAATTTTGAGGGCGACTTCGTGCTGCAGCTGGTGGCTGTGGACACGGAAAACACCATGGACGAAGTGGCCGCCGCCGCCGCCGTCCATTCCGTCGGCCGCCGGGTGCGTGCCCGGCCGGGGCAGATCCTGCGCATCCGCCGCCAGGACGCCAGCGAATTCCTGCCGCGCAACATGAAGGTATGCGAGTCCGGCCTCAAGCCGACCGAGACCATCGAAATCATCTGGCAACAGCCGTAACGGGAGCAGGGCATGGCTTTTACCAAGGTCTGTACGGTAGATGACGTGTGGGAAGGCGAAATGGCGCCTTACACCGTCAATGGCCACGAGATCGTGCTGGTCTGCGCCGACGGCGGCGATATCCGGGCGTTTCAGGGCGTCTGCCCGCACCAGGACATCGCGCTGGCCGAAGGTCAGTTCGACGGCAAGAAGCTGATCTGCCGCGCCCACCTGTGGCAGTTCGACGCCAAAACCGGGAAGGGCATCAACCCGGACGACTGCGCGCTGGCCGAATACCCGGTGAAGCTCGAAGGCGACGACGTCTTCGTCGAAACCGAGGGCGTCGCGCCGCTGTTTGCCCACACCTGAGCACCAGGACATGGGATTGCTGAACCGGATCAAGGCGCTGTTCGGCAGCGCCAACCAGGCGGATACCCCGCAGCCGGCCGCGGCCGGCGTGGCCCCGCCCGCCCAAGCACACAAGGAGAAAACAATGAGCGTTGCAAGTTCCGCCCAGGCTTACCACAACAATCTGGTCGGCCCGGTCATGCGGGCCGGCGACCTGGCGATGGCGATCATCGAAGCCGCCAAGGTCGATAACCCCGGCAAGGAAGTCTTCGTCGATGACAAGCGGGCCTACATCCGCATCCACACCGAGCAGGAAATGATCCTGAACCGGGCCACCATCGAAGAGGAACTGGGCCGTCCGTTCCGGATGAACGACCTGGAAGTGGACCTGAGTTCCTTCGCCGGCCAGATCGAAAGCCGGGACGACTCGGTGCGCTTCTACTTCACCAAGACCCTGTAAGCGCCCCAACCCGCACAAGAATACGAGGAGACAAGCATGTCCGAAGTCCAAATCCTGAAGCCCCAGAAAACCTGGAGCCACCTGGCCGCCCGCCGTCGCAAGCCCAGCGAATACGAGATCGTCAGCGCCAACCTGCACTACAACGACAAGCGCCCCGACTCGCCCTATGAACTGTCGCCGACGATGTTCATGAACGAGTGGTACAAAAAGCACACCTTCGGTACCGCGCTGAAGCACGCCGACTGGAACGCCTTCCGCGATCCCGACGAGGTGGTCTATCGCACCTACAACATGATGCAGGACGGCCAGGAAACCTATGTTTTCAGCCTCTTTGACCAGTTCAACCAGCGTGAGCACGACAAGGCGCTCGACCCGCGCTGGGCCGGCACCCTGGCCCGGCTGTACACCCCGGCCCGCTACCTGTTCCACACCGTGCAGATGGCTTCCGCCTACGTCGGCCAGGTTTCCCCCGCCTCGACCCTCACCAACTGCCACTACTTCCAGATGGCCGACAGCTTCCGCTGGCTGTCCCACACCGCCTACCGAACCAAGGAGCTGGCGCTGGCCTTCACCGACAAGGGCTTTGCCGCCGACGAGCGCAAATACTGGGAAAGCGACCCGGCCTGGCAGGGCTTCCGCGAACTGATGGAAAAGACCCTGACCGTCTGGGACTGGGGCGAAGCCATCGTCGTGCTGAATCTGGTGGCCAAGCCGGCCATCGAGGAAGCCGTGCTCCGGAAGCTCGGTGAATCCGCCCGCCACAACGGCGACACCCTGCTCGGCCTGCTGACCGACGCCCAGCTGATCGACTCCGCCCGCCATCGCCGCTGGCTGGCCGCCTTCGTCAAGCACGCGCTGGAAACCCCGGACAACCTGGTGCTGATCCAGGGCTGGATCGCCAAGTGGCAACCCCTGGCGGAACAGGCCATCGACGCCTACTGCAGCGCGCTGCCGGACGTCCCCGGCGCCGCCGCCGCCGCCAAAGCCGCGACCTGCAACCTCCGGGCCTCCCTGGGCCTGTAAGCCCGAAACCATGTCGGGGCGAAGTCGTTCGCCCGCGGCGGGATGGGTGAGCAGGCTGGGCTGGGCGAACAAGTTCGCCCCTACAGG
>JBEBBF010000391.1:0-7823 GCA_041158545.1 Pseudomonadota bacterium
GGACCGGGTCAGCCAGCGCTACATCTGGAGCGGTTTCGCCAGCGGTGCTTTTGCCCCGCCCGCATCGGGGACCTGGAGCAACGCTTTCCCCGACTACCGTACCCAGGGCGCGGAACTGGCGCTGCAGCACCAGTTGAGCCGGGATTGGCAGTTGTTTGCCGGGGCCACGGCCTTGAAGTCCAGTCTGGAAAATCTGCCCTACGCGCCGCGCACGGCACTGAGTCTGGGCGTCAATGGCCAGTGGTCCGGCTACAAACTGAGCCTGGATGCCCAGCACCAGAGCGGCATGTATGCGCTGACCCAGGACCGGGGCAGCTTCTCGCCGAACCGGGTCGAGGGCTTTACGGTGGCCAACTTGAAAATTGCCCGGCCATTGACGGCACTGGGCAAACACGGCGAGGTCTTTGCGTTGATCAACAATCTGTTCGACGCCGATTACCAGTACAACGCGGGCTACCCGATGCCCGGTCGCACTTTCCGTGTCGGGGTGGTCGCCGGTTTCTGAGGGGCCGCGCCATAGCCGCGGGCGGGAACCGCTTATTCCCGCCCTGGCCGCCCGGCGGCGACCCATTGTTCGACCAGTGGAATCGCCAGCCGGTAGCGGGCGCAGTTGTAGGGCTGCAGCTGGGCCAGTTCCTGGCGCAGCAGGTCGGCAAAGCGGGCTTGATCCTCGGGCGGCAGCGCCAGCGTGGCGAGAACCGCATCGGGGCGCTGCCCTTGTGCGACCACCCGGCGCAGGGCTTCACCCAGGCGCTCCCGATAGCGTTGCCGGAACGGGTCCGGCGTGCCCAGGGCTTCGAGAATGGCGGCGTATTTGCTGATGGAGCGGCGATAGGTCCAGGCAAAAAGTTCCACCGCCAGCGCAGGATTGTGCTGTTCGTAGAAGCCCAGCATTGCCAGGGCGTAATCCGCAGGCTCGACATCCAGGAAGGACAGCGGCGCGCAGTTGTAAAGCAGCAGCGGCAGATTGGCGCCCAGGCGGCTGCTGCGTTTGTTGCCGTCCTCGAAGGGTTGCAGGTAGGCCAGATGCAGCCAGAGGAAAAAGGCGGCTTCGATGGGCTGCTTGATCAGCGCCGCTTTGGCGATGATCTGCTGCAAGCCTTCCTCCAGCAGCTGGGGGTGTTGCAGCGGGATGAAAACGGAATCGGTGATGCCGACCAGCGTGCGGCGGAATTGGCCCAACGCCCCGGAGTCGGCCAGCAGACCCTGCATCAGCAGCGCGTGCAGATTCCGGATCACGGCTTCCGTCAGCCCGTACTCGGGGGCGGTATCGACGAGGAATTCGATGGCCTCCTTGTGGTTCAGCAGCATCAGCGCATCCGCATCCCCGGGATCGGCCTCGCCGCGGGCGAACAGTTCGCGGGTGTCCAATAGATTCTTGCGGTTGCCTTCGAGCCGGGAGGAATGCCAGGACAAATCGATCAGCAGGGGGTCGAGCACCTTGCGGGCATAGGTGCCGGCAGGTTGCTGGCCCTGGCTGCGCCCCAGCCGGAACAACTCCGCCGCCAGCTCGGCGGGGAGCAGGCTGCTGTGGTTGGGCTGGTAATCATCCAGCCATTCCCGCTGGTAAGCCACCGGGCGCCGACTGGCCAGCGGTGCCTGCAGCGCTGCGATCAAGGGCAGATTGGCCGGGCTGAACCGGAAGCCGGCGTCGGCACGGGTATCCGGGTACGCGCGCTGGGTTTGCTCGACTTGCAGTGGACGCAGCCGATAACGGGTCATCGGCCCGGCCCCCAGTTTTTCGATCCGCCCTTCGGCGAGCAGCCGGGCGAGATGCCGGTTCAGGCTGGCCCGCGGCACCCCCAGCACCTTCACCAGTGCCGCCGGCGACAACGCCGGCTCCGCAAGCGCCGCCTGCCTCTCCAGCAGATTCAGCAGCGCAAGACTCAAGTCCGGACGGGTGGGCGACATGATCTTCTCAATGAGTGATAAGTTGAGGCTATCTTATCAACAAGTTCTCATTGTTTGAGAGAGTCAGGGGCAAAAAGACAAGGGCCAGTCCAGGAGACCGGCCCCGCAGCCTGCAGGCAAGGGAATGGGCTTCAGCCCTTGTCCGCTGCTTCGTCCGATTTTTCCGGTTTTCCGGGGGCGGGCGGGTTGCCGCTTTTGCCGAGCAGGTAGCCGGCGATGGTGCCGAGGAGGCCCATGACCGGGCCCATCTGGACGTCGGTGTAGCCGGCGACGACCAGGAATAGCGCGCCGATGATGATCAGGATGGTGCCGAAGATGCGCAGCACCGCGTCGGCGGTGACTTCGGTCTTGCGCAGCAGCCAGGTGGAGAGCAGCAGCACGAAGACGCCGAAGGCGAGGACGATGCTGCTGATGGTCATCGCCTCGTCGGCGCGCCACCAGCTTTTGCCGGGCGCCGGGGTGCTGGGCTGGGTGGTGCTGGCGCTCAGCTGGCCGTTGAGCTGGACGCTGTTGGCGGCGAGTTGCTTGTTCAGGGCTTCGGCCTGGGCGGCGAGGTCGGTGGCCATTATTTCTTGCCCTTCTTTTCCAGCTCGGCGACGCGGGCTTCGGTGATGCGCAGTTTTTCTTCCAGCAGCTGCATGCGCTGGTAAAGCATGGCCATCGGGTCCATCGGGGTCGGGGCGCTGAGCATGCCGGGGCTGGCCGTGGGCGGCGGCATGTCGGCGCCGGGCGGCTTGGGCGGTGGGTTGTCGGCGGCCAGGGCGCCGTGGCCCAGCAGCAGGCTGGCGGCGAGCGGAAGGAAGGAACGGGGGTGGATCATGGGGAGGCTCCGGGAGGGCCACCCGCCGGGCGGGTGGCCGGGCGGGTTAGAGGCGGTGCAGTACGGTGGTGATCAGGTTGGTCAGTTTGGCCGGCGGCGATAGCCGGCCCAGGGCGCGGCCGAGGGGGCGCAGGTGTTGCAGTACCTGGTTGCGGGTGGTGTTGGCGTTGATCTTGATGGCCTTGTCCTTGGGCAGGACGTCGTTCAGCGCGTCGATCAGGCCGCCGATCTGCGCCGCCAGCCCGGTTTCGTGCTGCTTTTCCTGGATCAGGCGCTCCGGTTGCGGGGCCAGCCGCAGCTGCTGCGGGGTGTCCTGCCGCGGGGTGTCGAGCCAGATCGGCGCCTGCCCGAAGTGGGCGGCGTGGGCGGTACGCTTGCCGAGCCGGGCTTTGTCCAGCCCGAACAGTTCGCAGATGAAGGCGAGCAGGCTGGTGTGGTCGTAGGTGGTCTTGTCGATCTGGCGCTTGATCCAGGGGGAGATCAGCACCGCGGGGACGCGGGGGCCGAGGCGGCTGAAGTCGAAATCGACATCAGCGATGTAGTCGTCCGGGGCGATGGTGTTGGGCGGGCAGACATGGTCGTAGAAGCCACCGTGTTCGTCGTAATAGACCACGAACAGGGTTTCCTGCCACTGCTTGTCGTTGGCGCGCAGCGCGTTGTAGATCTGGGCGATGAAGGCGTCGCCGTAGCGCAGGTCTTCCGGCGGGTGCTGGGAACAGCCATCGGTGCCGTCGTAGGAGTAGTCGGGTTCCAGCCAGCTGAGTTCCGGCAGGCTGCCGTTGTGGCAGTCGGCGAAGAAGTCGGACATCGGCTTGCGGTTGCCGCCGTCCTTGGCCATGAAGGCGAAGGGAGTCGGGCCCTGGCTGTAGATCTGGGCCTTGCGGCCGCTTTCGTTGGTCAGCGAGAAGATGCTGTCCTTGCCGACCTGGGTGATGTAGTCGGCCAGCCCCAGGGTGGCGTCCTTCCAGTCGCCGGGCATCAGCACCTTGCCGTAGCAGCTGCCCTTCATCGCGAAGAAGCGGTTGGCAAAGGTGGGGCCGGGCAGCGAGCAGAACCAGTGGTCGCAGACGGTGAAGGCCCGGGCCAGGCCCTGCAGGCCGGGCAGCGGGTCGGTTGCCGGGGTGTCGCCGAAGGGGACGTAGTTCATCACCCGCTGGATCAGCGGCGCGATGTGGTCCTTGAAGCCTTCCTTGTCGTGGTAGTGGTAGTAGGCGTCCTGGGCGAAGCCGTACATCGTCGGCTTGTTCCAGTCGCCACCCAGCTGGGTGACGCAGTTGCTGAATTCATGCATCGGGTCGAAGGCGGCGACCTTCTTGTCCGGGTTGGGCTCCGGCGCCAGCAATTGCAGCGCCAGATTGTCCGGCGCATCCGCTTCCTGATAGAAATTCCGGTCCAGCTGGATCACCCGGTTGGCCCGATTCAGCCTGTCGGCAGCGACGACGCCCTCACAGTTGGGGTCGATTTTCTTGAAGTTGCCGAGCAGGTGGTCGAACGAGCGGTTTTCCATCATCAGCACCACGACGTGCTTGATGTGGGCGCGGGCGTTGGGGGTAATTCCCATGTTTATCTCCTCCGGGTATGACGCACAGCGTATGCGTGGCGCCGTAGTATGCCGAAGTCGGAGGTGGCCTGTCATGGCTTTCCGGCGCCGGAAATGGGCTGTGCGTTGCAGTCTGGCGCGGGAGCGCCGCCCGCTGCCCGCTCAGCCCTGGCCGCGGGCGATGTCGTTGAGGCCGGGGCGGTCGAGCAGGGTGATCTGTTCCCGGCCCAGGGTCAGCAGGCCCTGGGTGGCGAAGCCCTTCAGCAGCCGGGAGACGATTTCCCGGACGCTGCCCAGTTCTTCGGCCAGCTGCTGATGGGTGGCGTGCAGTGTCGGGCCGGGTTTGGCCAGCAGCAGTTTTGCCAGCCGCTGATCCAGCCGGCTGAAGGCGACTTCCTCGACCAGCTGCATCAATTCGGCGATGCGTTCGGCGAACAGCTGGAACACGAAGTCCCGGAACGGGCGGTGTTCCGCGACCAGCCGGTGGAAATCGTTGCCGCCGAGCAGCAGCAGGGTCAGCGGCGTTTCGGCAAGCCCGCGGGCGGTGTAGGCGGTCTGGCCCAGCAGACAGCTGGACGTGATGATGCAGGACTCGCCGGGCTCGACCCGGTAGAGCAGCATTTCCCGGCCGCTGGGCGTGGATTTCACCACCTTGATCACCCCTTGCAGCAGCAGCGGAAAACCCTGGCAGGGCTCGCGTTCGCTGAACAGCTGGGCGCCGGCGGGGACGGGCAGCAGGCTGGCGTGCTGCAGCAGCCGCTGTAGCCAGGGGGCGGGCAACTCGGCCAGCGCCGGGTAGAGCTGGCAGATCAGCGCCTGCTGGTCGAGGGCATTCATGCGCCCGCCGCCAGCTCGGCCCAGACCGGGGCGTGGTCGGACGGACGTTCCAGCGCCCGCGGCGCCTTGTCGATGCCGGCGGCGCTGCAGCGGGCCGCGAGCGGCGCCGACAGCAGGATGTGGTCGATCCGCAGCCCCAGATTGCGCGGGAAGCCGCGCAGCCGGTAATCCCACCAGGAAAAACTTTTTTCCGGCTGCTCGAACAGCCGGAAGCTGTCCTGCAGCCCCAGGTCGAGCAGGCCGCGGAAATGCGCCCGCTCCGCCTCCGAGCAGAGAATCTGCCCGGTCCAGGCTTTGGGGTCATGCACGTCCCGGTCGTCCGGGGCAATGTTGTAGTCGCCGCATAGCGCCAGCTGCGGATGCGCCGCCAGCTCCTGCTGCAACCAGAGATGCAGGCCGTCCAGCCAGGCCATCTTGTAGGCGTATTTCTCGCTGCCCACCGCCTGGCCGTTGGGGATGTAGGCGCAGATCACCCGGACCCCGGCGACCGTGCCGGCCAGCAGCCTTTGCTGCGGGTCGGGGTAATGCGGGTTGCCGCTCACCACGTCGGCAATCGGCGTCCGGGACAGCAGCGCGACGCCGTTGTAGGTCTTCTGCCCGGCGAACGCGACCTGATAGCCGGCGGCCTCGATCTCGGCCCGGGGAAATTTCGGGTCTTCCAGCTTGGTCTCCTGCAGGCAGACCACATCCGGCGCCTGACTGGCCAGCCAGTCGAGCAGGTGCGGCAGGCGGACTTTCAGACTATTGACGTTCCAGGAGGCAATTTTCATGGTGGGGGCGGGGAAGTCGGATCAGGCCGCATTGTGCCAGCGGGGGCGGGGTGGCAAAAGCGGGCGCGGCGCGGGCCGTGGGCCGGAAGCGGATGCCGGGGCGGGCGGGCGCCGACCGGCCACCGCCGCGTCCCCGCCGGGGGAGCCGCTATAATCCCGGCCTTCCAACCCCAAACCACCCGGAGAACCGCAATGGCCCGTACCGTCAATTGCCTCAAGCTCGGCCGCGAGGCCGAAGGCCTGGACCGCCCGCCTTACCCCGGCGCCCTCGGCGTCCGTATTTTCGAGAACGTCTCCAAGGAAGCCTGGCAGCAGTGGATTCGCCTGCAGACGATGATCATCAACGAAAACCGGCTGAACCTGGTCGATCCCGCCCACCGCAAATATCTGTCCGAGCAGGTCGAAAAGCACTTCTTCGGCGAAGGCGCCGACCAGATCTCCGGCTACGTTCCGCCCAAGGGCTGAGCCGCCTCCGGCGCGCGTGAGCACCCCGCTGCGGCGGGGTTTTTCTTGGGCGCTTGCGGGCGCTGTGGGCCGGCGTCTCGCGCATCGGCCTCGGCGCCCATGGTCCTGGCGCCCACTTCCCGGTCGATGTGCTCGCCGGGGATTGCTGCGGCGCTTGCAGTGGCGGGCTGGCTTGTGGGTGCGGGCAAGAACTCAATCGTGCTGATCCGCCGGCTTGTTCCGTTTGGCGCGCTGGTTTGCCAGGGCGCTGCTGCGCATGGCCTGAACCTGGCGGCGTAGTTCTTCGGGGTCCTGGTCCAGGTCGCCGGCCGGGTAGAGGTTGGGCAGCAGCGAAGCGAGGGCGTGTAGCGGAAAGCCGGCGCGGACCTTGCCCCTTGGCGAGTCGGATACCAGAAAGCCTTCGAGGACCAGGGCGTTCAGCACGTCTCTTGCGGTTCTTTCGGCCAGCCCGGTGATTCGGCCTGCTTCCATGCGCTCGATGGCTCCGTTGCTGAAGGCGTGGAGGTAGAGGTAGGCGGATTCGGGCTTGAGGTCGAAGCGGACCTTCCGGAAGTAGTTCTCGGCGCGGAAGCGGAATTTATCCAGGGAAAACATCCGTGCCATGAAACTGACCTGGTCGAGGGCGGTTCGCATGGCGTAGTCGCAAAACTCGGCCAGTCGGGTTTCGGAAAGCTTGCCGCGGCCATCCAGACTGCCCAAGCGTGGCTGATCCGCGCCGGCCAGCCTGGCTTTGTACTCCTCAGCGGTTTTGGCAAAGCCGCGGGACATGGACCACAGGCTGCTGCCATTGACGCCGCACTGGCGGAGCGTGGCATCCATGGCGATCCGGGCAACGCGACCGTTGCCGTCAAGGAAGGGGTGTATCCACACCAGGCGATGGTGTGCCGCGAAGGCAGCAAGAATCCCGTTGAGCTTGCTGATCCCGCCTTTCGCGGCCCCTTCAAGCTGCATGCCGTAGCAGAGTGCGAAGCGGTCCAGAAATCGGCTCAGGGTGTCCGCCCGCGGCGGGACATGAATGCCGACCTGCACGTCCCGCTCGCGGATTTTCCCTGGCGCCATGTCGCTACCGTCCTTGAGCCTGAGCATGTCCTCTGGCAATCGCTCGCAAAAACGCCGATGGACTTCGAGCAGGAAGGGAATCAGCGTATCCCGCGCAAGCGGCTGGGTTCTTGCCCAGCGATCTGCTTCGATGTGGGCAAAGGCGAGGATCTGCGGGTCGCGCCGAGCCAGATGTTCCCTGGTTTCGAACAGGGCTTGCTCGATGTCCAGGGGCAAGGTGTGCTGCCCCTCGATCAGGTTCGAGTAGTAGCAATTCATTCCGGCGACAAGCCCGGAGAGGCTGCTGGCGGTTGCGGGAACCAGGGCGGCATCCAGGCATGCGGATGCCTCCGAGAGCTCGTGGGCAAGTCCAATCAGGGGCGGATGGAGAGGACGGGAGGCGTCCAGGACAAGGGGCTCCATCTGGGCTGGGTCGTCGTAA
>JBEBBF010000392.1:0-2983 GCA_041158545.1 Pseudomonadota bacterium
CTGGTCAGGAAACTGACCGATGCCTTCCTGAAGCTGGACCCGAAAAACCCGGAACACGCGGAAATCATGCAGCTGCAAAGGGCCTCGAAGTTCATCCCGACCAAGCGGGAAAACTACGACGGGATCGAAAAGGCCGCGCACGCCGCCGGCCTGCTGAAGTAAACATGGGGTTCCGGCTGGCCGGCATCGGCCTGATCCACGGCAACGGCCATCCGGCGCTGAGCGACCTCAGCCTCAGCGTCGCCCCTGGCGAAGCGGTGGCGCTGATCGGCCCCTCCGGCGCCGGCAAGACCAGCCTGCTGTCGCTGCTCGGCGGCGCCCTCGCCCCCAGCAGCGGCAGCGGCGCAGTGCTGGGCCACGACCTCGCCCAGGCCGCGGCCCCCGCCTGGCGGGCGCGGATCGGGCTGATCCACCAGGCGGCGCCGATCCCGCCCCGGCAGCGGGTGGTCACCGCCGTGCTGGCCGGACGTCTCGGGCGCTGGCCCTGGTGGAAAGGCCTGATCTCGCTGCTGCACCCGGTAGACATCCCCGGCGCCCGGGCGGCGCTGGCCAGGCTGGACATCGCCGACAAGCTCTTCGTCCGCGCCGACCAGCTTTCCGGCGGCCAGCTGCAGCGGGTCGGGATTGCCAGGGTGCTTTACCAGCAGCCGGAACTGATCCTGGCCGACGAGCCGGTCGCCGCGCTAGACCCGACGCTGGCACGGGCGACGATCCGCCTGCTCTGCGCCGACGCCGCCGAACGGGGCGCCACGCTGGTGACCAGCCTGCACGCGGTGGAACTGGCGCTGGCCCACTTCCCGCGGATCATCGGCCTCAGGGAAGGCCGGGTACAGTTCGACCTCCCCGCCGCCGGGGTGACGCCGGCCCTGCTGCAGGCGCTCTACGCCGGTGAGGCGGAAAGCAGCCCGCTCGCCGCAGGACAGGCGCAGCAGCTGGCCCCCGGCAGTGCCGCCAACGACGCCGCGACCCGCGCCGCATGCTGCTGAACCCCGGACGCGACCCCGCCGCCAGCGGCCGCCTCGCCGGAACGCTGATCGCGCTGGTGCTGCTGTGGCCGCTGTGGCGGCTGGCGGAAGTCCAGCCCGGCGCGCTGTTCGCCCCCGGCAACCTCCAGGTCATCGGCCAGTTCCTCGCCGGCTTCCTGCCGCTGGAACACGGCCGGGATTTCCTCGTGCTGCTGCAACAGGCGGCGCTGGAAACCCTGGCGATTGCCACCGCCGGCCTGGGGCTGGCGATCCTGCTGGCGCTGCCGCTGGCCTACGGCATCAGCAATGCCGGCCGGTTCACCGCCCGATCCGCCCCCGTGCTGCGGCCGCTGCTGACGGTGCTGCGCGGCATCCCCGAGCTGGTCTGGGCGCTGGTTTTCGTCCGGGTGCTGGGCCTCGGCCCCGCCGCCGGGGTGCTGGCGCTGGGCCTGACCTACGGCGGCATGCTGGCCAAGGTTTACGCCGAAATCCTCGAATCCGTCGATGCCCGCCCGGCGCTGGCCCTGCGTCGCGCCGGCAGCCGGCGCTCGCTGGCCCTGCTCTACGGCCTGCTGCCGCTGGCGGCGCGGGAGCTGCTGTCCTACACCATCTACCGCTGGGAATGCGGCATCCGCGCCTCGGTGGTCATGGGTTTCGTCGGCGCCGGCGGCCTCGGCCAGCTGATGGACCAGGCGATGAAGATGCTCAACGGCGGCGAAGCGGCGACGATCCTGCTCGCCTTCATCCTGCTGGTCAGCCTGGCCGACCTGTTCTCCCACGTCCTGCGCCGCGGGCTGGAACGGCCGCCCGCCGCCCGCGCCTCGCCCTTCGGCTGGCGCAGCCTGCTGGGGCTGCTGGCCCTGCCGCTGGCGCTGTTCGCCAGCCAGCGACTGCTCGACCTGCGATTTGCCGAACTGTTCACGCTGGACGCCGGCCGCAGCATGCTGGATTTCCTCGCCGGCTTCGTGCCGCCGGACCTCAGCCCCGGCTGGCTGCTGCGGGTCGGCCGCGGCGTCCTGGAAACCCTGGCGATTTCGGTCATCGGCAGCCTGCTGGCGGCGCTGGCCGGGCTGCTGCTGGCGCTGCCCCGCTGGCGTCTGCCGTGGATGCTGGTGCTCAACCTGCTGCGCTCGGTGCCGGAGCTGGTCTGGGCGACGATCACCGCCCTCGCCGTCGGCCTCGGCCCCTTTGCCGGCGCCCTGGCCCTGGCGCTGCATACCGCCGGCGTCCTCGGCCGGCTCTACGCCGAAGCCCTGGCCAACACCCCGCCCACCGCCGCCGCCGCGCTGCGTCTGGCCGGCGCCGGCCCGGTCGCCGCGTTCTGCTACGGCACCCTGCCCGGCGCCGCCCCGCAACTGCTGGCCTACACGCTGTACCGCTGGGAAATGAACATCCGGATGGCCGCCATCCTCGGCTTCGTCGGCGCCGGCGGCCTCGGCCAGCTGCTCTACTTCGAGCTCTCGCTGTTCCACTACGCCCAGGCCGCCACCGTCATCGCCGCCATGCTGCTGCTGTCGATGGCCGTGGATCACAGCAGCGCCTGGCTACGCCAGCGCCTGACGCGCTGAGCGGCGACCTGGAACCACTCAGGGCTGGTTGCGCAAGGTCGCGAGGGGCAGGAACAGGGTCAACCGGGCATCCGGCAGCGCAATGAAGCCGTGATGCCGGTAGAAATCCGCCGCCGACGCATCCTTGGCATCCACCATCAGCGCGTAGGCGGCGATCCCGGCACGGATGGCGCGGAGCAGGGCATCGGCCAGCAGCGCGCCGCCCAGGCCCTGGCCCTGGTAGCGCTGATCCACCGCCAGCCGCCCCATGCGCACCGCCGGCACACTCGGATAGCGCGGCAGCTTGCGCGCCAGCTCCGGCGGCAGCTCGGACAACACCAGGCTGGCGGCGGCCAGGGTGTAGAAGCCGGCGATCTGCTGGCTCGCATCCAGCGCGACGAAGCAGCTCGCCACCCGACGGCGGATGTCCTGGCTGACCTGCTGCTGCAGATAGCGATTCAGCGACCCGGA
>JBEBBF010000393.1:0-2862 GCA_041158545.1 Pseudomonadota bacterium
CGAAGTCGCAGCCCACTGGGCCGCGGAGTGGGGCAGCCAGTACCTCGACATCGGCGCAGCCGGCCATATCAATGTCGATTCCGGCCATGGTCCCTGGCCCCAGGCATTGACCCTGTTTGCCGACCTGCAAAATCGGGCGCGGATTGCCGCAAACAGCACCTCTTAATAATTATTCTTTATTAGCTACTGAAAATTGATTCTGATCCAGCCTATCAAGCTTCGCTAGACTCCGCCGGAATTCACCACGGAGTCCTCCCCATGCGCCGCCTTGCCGCCCTGCTCACCACCCTGTTTGCCTTCAGCACCAGCGCGCTGGCGCAGACCTCGCTGCTCAACGTGTCCTACGACCCGACCCGCGAGTTGTACAAGGAATTCAACGCCGCCTTCGGCAAGCACTGGCAGGGCCGCACCGGGCAGAGTGTCACGCTGCGCCAGTCCCACGGCGGTTCCGGCAAGCAGGCGCGGGCGGTGGTCGATGGTCTGGAAGCCGATGTCGTCACGCTGGCGCTGGCCTACGACATCGACGCGCTGGCGGAGCGGCAGCTGATCCCCAGGGATTGGCAGCGGCGCTTTCCCCACAATGCGTCGCCCTACACCTCGACCATCGTCTTCCTGGTCCGCAAGGGCAACCCCAAGAGCATCAAGGACTGGAACGACCTGGCCCGCCCCGGCGTCGGCGTCATCACCCCCAACCCCAAGACCTCCGGCGGCGCCCGCTGGAATTACCTCGCGGCCTGGGGCTGGGCCCTGAAGCAGCCGGGCGGCAACGAGCAGAAAGCCCGCGAGCTGGTCACCGGCCTGTTCCGCAACGTGCTGGTGCTGGATTCCGGCGCCCGCGGCGCCACCGCCACCTTTGTCGAGCGCGGCCTCGGCGACGTGCTGATCGCCTGGGAAAACGAGGCGCTGCTGGCGCTGAACGAGCTGGGCAAGGACAAGTTCGAGATCGTCAGCCCCAGCCTCTCCATCCTTGCCGAACCGCCGGTCGCGGTGGTGGACAAGGTGGCGGAGAAGCACGGCACCAAACTGACCGCCCAGGCCTACCTCGACTACCTCTATTCCCCGGAAGGCCAGGACATCGCCGCCCGCCACTACTTCCGGCCCCGGGACGCCAAGGTCGCCGCCAAATACGCCGCCCAGTTCCCGAAACTGAAGCTGATCACCATCGACGAAGTCTTCGGCGGCTGGCAAAAGGCGCAGCAGACCCATTTCGCCGACGGCGGCAGCTTTGACCAGATTTATCTGAGGAAATGAGCGCAACGGGGGCCAAGCCGCACCAGCAGCCCGGCCCACATGCAGGTTTCAGCACGCTGCCCGGCGCGGTCGCACGGCCCGCGTTTTCCTTGTTCAGTCCGCGTACTTGACGCCGCAGCCGTAGGGCTGGGTGCTGGCCGGCGCGGGTTTGCGGCCGGCGGCGAGTTCGCCCAGCGCGGCACGGACATAGTTGCTGGCCTGCGCCAAATCTTCCTTGCGGCTGGAAGCGATGCTGTCGATGGCGCCCTTGTAGGCCAGCCGCCCGTCCGGGGCGATGATGAACAGGTGCGGCGTGGTCGAGGCGCCGTAAAGCCGGCCGAGCCGCCCCTCCGGATCGAGCAGCGTTGCGGTCGGCGCCGCGCCCCGGTCGGCGTTCAACTGCATCGCCGTCGCGGCATCGACATGCCCCTGTTTGCCCGGCGCCGAGGACAGCACCTGCAACCAGATCACACCGTTGGCCGTCGCTTCCTTCTGCAGGGCCGGGATGTTGCCGCTCTCGTAATGTTTGCGGACGAAGGGGCAATCATGGTTGCTCCACTCCAGCACCACGGTCTTGCCGGCGTAGTGCGCCAGCCCCAGCGTGCCACCGGCGGCGGAAGCCGCGGTAAATGCCGGTGCCGGCTGGTCGATCGGCGCCGCCGCCCGTGCCGGCGCGGTGACCACCAGGGAAAGGCCGGTCAGGCCGGCCAGCCATAAACGTTGCAGTTTCATCACCACTCCTGAAAAAACGCCCGACCCGCTTCAGGGCGAGACGGACAACACCGGATTCAAGACCCAGGCCTGACAGTAGGGAGGGGGGAGAAACTGGATGGTTGATGGCGGGGTGAAATGGGCTGCAGGCCGCATGGTTGCTGGGATTCGGGGTCGGCAGGTGGAAATCTGATTTCCGGACAGTTTTGGGGTAAATGTGGGGAAAATATGAGGGGAATTTGCTGAAAATTACCCCCGGCGCTGAGGGAAATTACCCACTTCAAACGCCATTTAATTCCTCATCGAACCCGATTTAATACAGCAGTCAGGTGGTCTTCAATGACGTCGGTCACCAGCTGCTGATCAGACTCAGGGAATCCAATCAGCGGGCGTGCTGGCAAACCCGGGTGATGAACCCGCCGCCTCAACAATCCAGCGAATTTCAACGCCTTGGCCTTCTTTGGGGTGATGGTGTACGGCTTCGTGCCGAAATGGTGGAACGCTGCCTTCCAGTCGTTTGTACCCAGACGCATCGTGTCGCGATCGACCTGATAGTGGAATCGCAACAGGTCACCATGATCGAACAGGATCTTTGGCTTGCGCTTGTTCTGCACGGTGAGTGGAGAGAGTTCCTTCCATTTCGTACCGTCGGGGGCCAGGCCCTGATCGTGGCGCTCCTGATTCACCCGCAGCAGCGATTCGCCCAGGCTGCCCAGCATCTGCTGAGGCGTGGCGATTTCGAGGCGGACGGCTTCCAGGGCACGGGACAGGTGTTCGGCTTGAAATGCTATGGTGAATTGCATATGCTCTCCCTGTGACGATAGGAGACTGGGCGCCTGCAGCGCCAGACCCAACCGAAACCACAAACGCGGCTCTGCAGACAGCCGCGTTTTTTATTTGTGGAACACCAAGCGCCCCAGG
>JBEBBF010000394.1:0-3813 GCA_041158545.1 Pseudomonadota bacterium
CAGCGCCGGGACGGTGATCAGCAAGGCCAACGTGGACCAGTTCAAGGACATCGTCCCGGCGGGCGTCTTCAAGCTGGTCAAGGAAGGCTCGTTCGAAATCAAGGTGGGGCCGACCACCCAGTTTGAAATCATGAAGCCCTACGTGGATGCCACCCGGAAGAACCTGAACAAGGCGAAGCTGGGCGCGAAGAACGGCGACCTGGAAGGTTACGTGGCCGGCCGGCCGTTCCCGGAAGAACCGGATGCCAAGGACCCCCGTGCCGGCGAGAAGCTGGCGTGGAACTACAAGTACGGGGTGAACTGGGGCGACAACGCCGCGATTTCCCCGTTCTACTGGAAGTACCGCAACATGAGCAACGGCCAGGTGGACCGGACGCTGAAGCTCAACATGCACTTCCTGAACTTCAAGCACCGGGTCAAGGATGCGCCGGTGCCGGAAGTGACGCCGAATCCGTCCGACCTGTTCCGGGCCATCTACATGAAGGTCAGCGAACCGCAGGATCTGAAGAACACCCAGCTGCTGATCCAGCGTTACGACGACGACCAGAAGGCGGATGACGCTTACCTCTACCTGGGCTTCCAGCGGCGGGTACGGCGTCTGGCCACCGGTCAGACCACCGACGCCTTCCTCGGCTCCGATCTGATGATCGAAGACTTCGAAGGCTACAACGGCCGGATCTCGGACATGACCTGGACCTACAAGGGCACGAAGACGGTGCTGCTGCCGCTGTGGAACCACAACGAACTGAAGCTGGCGAGCGACATGCCGGCCGAGTCCGATGGTTACAAATACGTGAACTTCGGCGGCCAGGGCGGCTGCTTCCACGAAGGCACCTGGCAGCTGCGCAAGGTGTATGTGCTGGAAGCCGCACCGGTCAATCAGAACCACCCGATCTCCAAGCGGGTGTTCTACATGGACGTGCAGCTGGGCAACCTGAACGGGGCCAACGAAATCTATGACCGCAAGGGCGACCTGTGGAAGGTGTTCATGGTCGGCAAGTCGCATGCCGATGCGCACCTGCCGCTGAACAAGGGCGCCGGCATCGGGGTGGATGACGCCTTCTCGATGGTCGATGTGCAATCGAAGCACTGCACGACCGGTCAGTTCAAGGGTCAGGTGGATGTGAAGCAGAACCCGCCGTCCCTGTTCCAGGTGCAGAACATGCGGGGTGGCGACTAAGCCTCCCGCGCAAGCATTCGGCGGTCCCGTCCGTGTCGGGGCCGCCGGATCAGGCATATCCGGCGGTGGTTCCCGGATATCCCGGCGTCTCCCATGGGCCGGGTCGCGGGATTCGCTCCCCGCTTCCCGCACATGGACTTCCTCTGGCGCAGTTCGCGCTCGGTTTCGGGGGGCTTCGGCTCCCCGTCTTTTTTTGGGAAAAACCGATGACCACGCCCGAAACCCCGGTCGGCGTCACCCGGATCGCCCGCCGTCAGGCGCGCCCGGCGTGCGGTGCCGCCTACGAAGCCCTGCTCCGGGGCATGATCGCCGAAATGAGCCGCTTCCCCGGCTTCATCGCCGCCCAGGTGCTGCCTCCGGACAACCCCGACGGCGAATACCAGACCAGCATCCATTTCCGCAGCGAAGCAGAGCTCGCCGCCTGGGACCGTTCCCGCTGCCACCGGCTCTGGCTGGAGCGCCTGCGCCCGGTGGCCGAAGGCGAGCCCGATTACCGGCTGCTCAGCGGCCTCGAAGCCTGGTTCGCGCTCCCGCTGCTGCCCGCCCACCGGCCGCCGCCCCGCGGCAAGATGAGCCTGCTGACCTGGCTGGGCATCTTCCCCACCGTTTCCCTCTGCCTGCACTACGTCGCGCCCCTGCTGGCCGATTTGCCCTTCCTGCTCCGCACCGCCCTGCTCACCGGCCTCGTCGTCCCGATCATGACCTACCTCGTCATGCCCCGCCTGACCCGCTGGGCACGGGGGTGGTTGCAGGGGTAGGGGGCCGGTTCAGTTTTGAATCGCAGGGTCGCGGGTTCACGCCGCCCGGCGCAGGTGCATGTCCACGTGGATGTCGTCAAAAGGGCAGAGCAGGGCGCCACGGGCCGTGCGTTCGAGCAGTCCCAGGTCCACCAGGGCCGCGGCATCCTCATGAACCCGCTTGACGTCCCGTTCCAGGCGGCGGGCCAGTTCCCGCACCGGAACTTCTCCCGCACCTTGCAGGCTGTTCAGGATCGCCCAGCGGCGTTCGCTGAGCTTGCCGAAGAAGGCTGCGGGGGTTTCGAAATTAAGGGTTTCGCCCTGGTAGGTCTGTCCGGCCACCGCTTGTCGGGCGGCGCTACGCAAGGCCGCTTGCCAGTCGGGATTGACCGTGATGGTCAGCGTGCGTTTTTCCATTTTTCCACCTCCAGGAAGAAATCGTCGATCAACTGATCCACGCCGATGAAGGCATAGGCCTGTTCCTCGGCATCGATGTGCTTGTGGTCGCCTTTGCCGCGTTCATTGTCGAAGCCCACAACCCTTTGGTGGTCCACCACGTAGACCAGCCGGTATTTGAAGCCATGTTCCGAAGGGGGGATGGGCTCGGGTACCCGCCAGATCACCATCTCGACAATGGCGTCGTCCTCGGAGACGGAGCGAAAACGGGTGATCAATTCGGCATTCGTGTTGTCGAAAATGACAACAATGCGCCAGCTTGTCAAGCCGGCGTTGCCTGCGGCTTTGTTGCTCCGCCCGGTCGTGCTCCGCTTCCATGGTGGCCACATGGCGACCCCGCGCCTGGTGCTCTCCCAGCCTGTGGTGCGCCCGGTTTTGAGGGATAGGGCGTGGCGGGCGCGGGCTGTCGTTTAGCGTCGAGCTAAACCATCGTCCAATATCCCGGAAAAACGATTCCTTCTACCTTGTCACACCTGCCGTCGGTGCTGTTTTCGACGGTGGCCTAGGTGGGGCGACAGAGATTGCCCGTGTGAGAAGGATCGGTGCTGCGCGTCAGTGCCGTACAGAAGGAGACCCAAATGGCTGTACTCAACCGGATGGACTGGTACGACCTCGCCAGAACCACCAACTGGACCCCCAGTTACGTCAGCGAAGACGAGCTGTTTCCTCCCAAGCTGTCGGGCGACTTTGGTCTGCCGCAGAACGCCTGGGAGAAGTACGACGAGCCTTACAAGCAGACTTACCCCGAATACGTGAAGGTGCAGCGCGACAAGGACGCTGGCGCCTATTCGGTCAAGGCGGCGCTGGAGCGCAGCCGGATTTTTGAAAACGCCGATCCGGGCTGGAAGTCGGTGATGAAGGCCCACTACGGCGCCATCGCCCGCGGCGAATACGCTGCCGCCAGCGCCGAGGCGCGGATGATGCGTTTCTCCAAGGCGCCGGGCATGCGCAACATGTCCACGCTGGGCTGCCTGGATGAAATCCGCCACGGCCAGATGCAGCTCTATTTCCCGCACGAGCACATCGCCAAGGACCGGCAGATGGACTGGGCCTTCAAGGCCTACGACACCAACGAGTGGGGCATGATCGCGGCGCGTCATTTCTTCGACGACATCATGATGACCCGGGACGCCATCAGCGTCTCGATCATGCTGACCTTCAGCTTCGAAACCGGCTTCACCAACATGCAGTTCCTCGGCCTCGCCGCCGACGCTGCCGAAGCCGGCGACCACACCTTCGCCAATCTGATCTCCAGCATCCAGACCGACGAGTCGCGTCACGCCCAGATCGGCGGCCCGGCGCTGAAGGTGCTGATCGAGAACGGCCAGAAGGCGGAAGCGCAGAAGCGCGTGGACATCGCCGTCTGGGGCGCCTGGAAGCTGTTCTCGGTGCTGACCGGCCCGATCATGGACTACTACACGCCGCTGGAGCACCGCAAGC
>JBEBBF010000395.1:0-3641 GCA_041158545.1 Pseudomonadota bacterium
ATCAGATGCAGCGGATGCCGCGTTACAAGGCGGTGATCGCCGAAATGCTCGCCGCCGGCACCGCCTACTACTGTTACATGCGTCCGGAAGAGCTGGATGCGCTGCGGGAAGCCCAGCGCGCCGCCGGGGAAAAGCCCCGTTACGACGGCACCTGGCGGCCGGAAGCGGGCAAGACTTTGCCGACGCCGCCGGCGGATGTCGCGCCGGTGGTGCGTTTCCGCAATCCCAAGGAAGGCGTTGTCGCCTGGGACGACGAGGTCAAGGGCCGTATCGAATTTGCCAACACCGAACTGGACGACCTGATCATCGCCCGCGCCGACGGCACGCCGACGTACAACTTCTGTGTGGTGGTCGACGACTGGGATATGGGCATCACCCATGTGATCCGCGGCGACGATCATGTGAACAACACCCCGCGCCAGATCAACATCCTGCAAGCGCTGGGCGCCAGCGTGCCCCGCTACGCCCACTTGTCGATGATTCTCGGTGACGACGGCCAGAAGCTCTCGAAGCGTCACGGCGCCGTCAGCGTGATGCAGTACGAGGAGCAGGGTTATCTGCCCGAAGCGGTGATCAACTACCTCGCCCGGCTGGGCTGGTCGCACGGGGACGACGAAGTGTTCAGTCGCGAGCAGCTGGTTTCCTGGTTCGACCTCGACCACATCACGCCGTCCGCCGCGCAGTTCAACACCGAAAAGCTGTTGTGGCTGAACCAGCAATACCTCAAGCAAACTCCGGCGACGACGCTGCAGCCCCTGGTCGCCAAACGCCTGGAAGCCAAAGGAATCGACGTGAGCGGCGGGCCGGACCTGCAGCAGGCGATTGCGCTGTATCAGGATCGCTGCAACACCCTCAACGTCCTCGCCGACGCCGTGGCGGTGTTCTACCAGCCGGTGACGCCCGCTGCCGAATTGCTGGCCCAGCATCTGAGCGATGAAGCCCGGCCGGCACTGGCCGACTTTGCCGCGGGTGTGGCCAGCGTCGACTGGGCGCCGGCGGCGATCAACGCGCTGATCAAGTCCTGCGTCGGTCAGCATGGTCTGAAAATGCCCAGGCTGGCGATGCCGCTGCGGGTGTTGCTGACCGGTCAGGCGCAGACGCCGTCGGTGGATGCCGTCGTGGCATTGATCGGCCGCGAGGCCGTTCAGGCGCGCCTGGCAGGATATTTGCAAAAATAATTCAGAAATTTCTTGACGAGCCCGGAAACGCTCTCTATAATGCGGTCTTCTTTCAGGGCGGTACCGAAAAGTTTTCGAACGGGGGTATAGCTCAGCTGGGAGAGCGCTTGCATGGCATGCAAGAGGTCAGCGGTTCGATCCCGCTTACCTCCACCAAAGCTCTGAAAGAAGTCCAAGTCCGGGTCCCCATCGTCTAGAGGCCTAGGACATCGCCCTTTCACGGCGGTAACCGGGGTTCGAATCCCCGTGGGGACGCCAGCAAGGCTGGCAATTCGGCAAGTATCGAGATAGCCTGCTTCGACAGGCTATTTTTTCGTCTACCGGCATCTGCTGTTCGTTTCCGTAGCGCAGTCGCGGAAAATCGATTGAACACTGCCGGCAGAACTGCGTAGTTACAACCCCTGTCGCGTGGGTGTGAACATGTCTGAACCAAACAAACAAGAATTGCGCCGCCGCATGCTCGAACTGCAGGCCATCCCGGATCGGGATCGCAGTGATGCGGAGTGGGATGAGCTCAACGAACTGGAAATCCAGTTTGCGCCGGGTAACCGGGCGGTGACGGATCGCTTCATTCCCGGTGACAAGCTTCCCGCCGGAGAGAAACACTTGGGCGGTGCCGGCAAGAAGCATCCGCGGCCGCAACAGCAGCGGGTGCAGGGTGGTCAGGGCGGTCAGGGTGGCAAGTCGCAGCAGCACTCGCAGCAGGGCGGTGGTCAAAGCGGGGGCAACCCGGCGCAGGCCGGCGGCGGCCAGAACGGAAATGGCCCGCAGCAGGGTCAGGCCCAGGGTCAAGGCCAACAGCAGCGCAAGGCTCAGGGCGCACAGCACGGTCGGCGCAAGAAGGGCGGCGAGAAATTCGAGCGCAATGGTGCCGAACGCAACGGTGGCGAAAGCCGTCCGGCGGAAGCCGCGGCCGGCGAAGCTCCGGCACCGGCACCGGCTCCGGTGGTCGTCGTGTTGCCGGCAGCACCGGCAGAGGGCGGCGGCGAATCCTGAAACGCGGCTCCTGAAACAGGAGCATTCGCAGGCCATGAAAAAAGCGACCCTCGGGTCGCTTTTTTCATGGGTGCGGTCGGCAGAACGCGAACGGGCGCTTCAGTTTCCGTCCGGGCTCTGCAGCAGGGCTCGCAGTGCGGCCATGTCCTGTTGCAGGCTTTGCACCTGTTCTTCGAGCTGGCTGACCCGGGCGGCGAGGCTGTCCCGCTGCGGGGCTGGGGCTGCGGAATCCTGGCTTTCCGGCGGGATGGCCGGGGCGCCGCAAACCAGATGGCACCAGCGATGCTCCCGGGAGCCGGGTTGCTTGGGCAGGCGCAGGGCCAGCGGCTGGCTGCGGGCGGCGAGTTCTTCCAGATAGCCTTCAACGCTGGAGCTGTCGGAAAACGGGTAAAGCCGTTCGCAGTTGGCGCGCAGCTCGCTGACGGTCTGCGGGCCGCGCAGCATCAGCATCGCCAGCAGGGCGGTCGCCGCTGCCGGGGTGCCGTAGCTGCGGCCGAAGTTGTGGCTGTAGCGCAGGACGCGGCTGCCGGAATTTTCCCGGATGATTTCCCGCTGCCGCAGGCTGTCCAGGGCGTCGAGGACTTCACTTTCCCGCAGGTTCAGCACCGGGTCGCGGCTGGTTTTCTGGTTGCAGCCGGTGGTCAGCGCGTTGGCCGACAGGGGATAGACGTCCGGCGTGGTTTTTTCCTTTTCGATCAGCACCGCAACGACGCGGGCTTCGGTCGGGCTCAGCGGCGGCATGGGTTCGCTCATGCTTGATCCAGTGCCTGGGCCGAGGCCAGGACCGCTTCAGCGTGACCGGGAACCTTGACCCCGCGCCATTCCTGGCGCAGTACGCCGCGGGCGTCGATCAGGAAGGTGCTGCGCTCGATACCGCGGCAGAGCTTGCCGTACATCATTTTTTCCTTCATGACTCCGAACAGCTGACAGAGGCTTTCGTCCTTGTCGCTCAACAGCGCGAACGGCAGGTTCTGCTTCAGCTTGAAGTTCTCGTGGGATTTCAGGCTGTCGCGGGAAACGCCGACGATGCGGCAGCCCGTGGCGGTGAAGGCATCGTTCAGGTCGCGGAATTGCTGGGCTTCCGTGGTGCAGCCGGGCGTGCTGTCCTTGGGATAGAAATAAATCACCAGCTTGCTGCCGGCCTGGGCAGCCAGACTGAAGGTTTCGCCGCCGGTGGCGGGCAGGGAAAAATCGGGCAGTGCTTCATTCAGCATGACCATCTCCGGAGAAGGGAAAGGGAGCAGCGCGTGCGGGGATCAAGCCAGGCGTTCGCCCTGCAGCAGCAGGGTGCCGGAACGGCCGGGGAGTTCGCCCAGCATGACCGGGCAGCGTGGCAGGGCCTGCGGGACCAGGCGTTTGGCCAGCGTTTCCAGCGAAACCAGCTCGAAGCCCTGGGCCAGCCAGCCGTCGAGCAGCTTCTCGAAAACCGGGGAAAGCTTCATCCCTTCCAGCTCGGCGTGCAGTGTG
>JBEBBF010000396.1:0-14144 GCA_041158545.1 Pseudomonadota bacterium
GGCGGTAATGGCTGGGTTGCCTTGCCGCTTCACTAACTTCAGTTCGCGCTTTTCTCTCTCTTTCTGTACGAGCCAGCCCGGATGTGACGTTGTTTGGGGTCCCCATGTGGAGCGCCGAGCAACGCAGGGGGCGGCGGAAAGAGGGCGAGGACTGTTTGAGGGCCGCAGGCCCGAGTTCCGCAGCCCCCGCCGGCACCGAGTAGCGCAGGGGAGTCGGCATCGCCGACCGCGTAGCCTGGGGTCGCCTTTTCTTTGGTTACTTTCTTTTGGCGAAGCAAAAGAAAGTGATCCCGCGGTCAACGCGGAAAGCGGCGTTTCCGCCAACCAGCCCCGCAGGGGAAACCCCAAACCCCCCGCGGTCAACGCGGAAAGCAGCGGTTCCACCAACCAGCCCCGCAGGGGAAAACCTAAAACCCCCGCGGTCAACGCGGAAAGCGGCGGTTCCACGAACCAGACCGGTCAGGGAAAACCCAAATCCCCCACCGCCCCGGCGGTACAACAAAACAATTTATATGCAGGAGACACCATGTCTTTCCAATCCCTGGAAATCGAATACCAGCAACAGGTCGCGACGGTCTGGATGAACCGGCCGGAGTTGCACAATGCTTTTGATGAAACCCTGATTGCCGAGCTGGGCGCGGCGTTTGCGCAGCTGGATGCGGCGCCGGCGGTGCGGGTGGTGGTGCTGGCTGGGCGGGGGAAGAGTTTTTCCGCCGGGGCGGATCTGAACTGGATGCGGCGGGCGGCGCAGAACGGGGTGGAGGAGAACCTGGCCGATGCCCGCCGGCTGGCCGGGATGTTGCGGACGATTGCCGAAATGTCGAAGCCGACGATTGCCCGGGTGCAGGGGGCGGCGCTGGGGGGCGGGATGGGGCTGGCGGCGGCCTGCGACATCGCAGTTGCCTCGACCCGGGCGGTGTTTGCCACCTCCGAGGTCAAGTTCGGGATCATCCCGTCGGCGATTTCCCCCTATGTGCTGCGCGCCATCGGTCCGCGGCAGGCCTACCGCTATTTCCAGAGTGCCGAGCGGATCGATGCAGCGCGGGCGCGGGAGATCGGGCTGGTGCATGAGGCGGTGGAACCGGAGCAGCTGGATGCCCGGCTGGCGGAGCTGGTTGCGGCGCTGGCCCAGGGCGGCCCCTGCGCCCAGACCGCGGCCAAATCGCTGATCCGCGCCGTCAGCCACCAGCCGATCAACGATGCGGTGGTCGAGGACACCGCGCAACGGATCGCACATTTGCGGGCGACGCCGGAGGCCCGCGAGGGCATCGCCGCCTTCCTCGAAAAACGTCCGGCCAACTGGATTGCGGCCTGAGCCGGGGCCACGCCCCGAGGTGTTGCCTCTTCATCCTGATCAAACCCAACCCGGCGCCGTGGGCGCTGGCGAATCTTTCGCGGGAGTTTCCCCATGTTCAACAAAATCCTGATTGCCAATCGCGGTGAAATTGCCTGCCGCGTCATCAAGACTGCCCGTCGGCTGGGCATCCGTACCGTTGCCGTGTATTCCGAGGCCGACGCCAACGCCCGCCATGTCCGGCTGGCGGATGAGGCGGTGCTGCTGGGGCCGGCGGCGGCGCGGGAGTCCTACCTGGTGGCCGACAAGATCATCGAGGCCTGCAAGCGCACTGGCGCGCAGGCGGTGCATCCGGGCTATGGTTTCCTCTCCGAAAACGAGGACTTCGCCGAGGCGCTGGCGGCCAACGGGCTGGTCTTCATCGGCCCGCCGGCCGCGGCGATCCGGGCGATGGGCTCGAAGTCCGAGGCCAAGAAGCTGATGGGCGCCGCCAATGTGCCGCTGACGCCGGGCTACCACGGCGACGATCAGACCCCGGCGCTGCTGCAGCAGGAGGCGGACGAGATCGGCTATCCGGTGCTGATCAAGGCCGCCGCTGGCGGGGGCGGCAAGGGCATGCGGCTGGTCGAGCGTTCCGCCGACTTCCTCGACGCCCTGGCGTCCTGCAAGCGGGAGGCGCTGTCCAGCTTCGGCGACGAGCATGTGCTGATCGAGAAATACATCACCCGGCCGCGCCACATCGAGATCCAGGTGTTTGCCGATACCCTGGGCCACTGCGTCTATCTGTTCGAGCGCGACTGCTCGGTGCAGCGCCGCCACCAGAAGGTGCTGGAGGAGGCGCCGGCGCCGGGCATGAGCGAAGCCCGCCGCCGGGAAATGGGCGAGGCCGCGGTCGCAGCGGCCAAGGCCGTCGGCTACGTCGGCGCCGGCACCGTCGAGTTCATCGCCAACCAGGACGGCAGCTTCTACTTCATGGAAATGAACACCCGGCTGCAGGTCGAGCATCCGGTCACTGAAATGATCACCGGCCAGGATCTGGTCGAATGGCAACTGCGGGTCGCCGCCGGCCAGCCGCTACCCTTGAAGCAGGAGCAGCTGGAAATTCGCGGCCACGCCCTCGAAGCCCGCATCTACGCCGAGGACGCCAACAAGGGCTTCCTGCCGGCCACCGGCAGCCTGATCCGCCTGCAGCCGCCCGGCGAAAGCCTGCACGTCCGGGTCGATACCGGCGTCGAAGCCGGCGACGAGATCACCCCGTACTACGACCCGATGATCGCCAAGCTGATCGTCTGGGACGAGAACCGCGACGCGGCGCTGGCGCGGATGCGGCAGGCGCTGGCCGACTACCAGGTCGCCGGGCTGACGACCAACATCGACTTCCTGTCGCGGCTGGTGGCCTGCCCCGCCTTTGCCGGCGCCGACCTCGACACCGGGCTGATCGAACGGCAGCGGGACTTCCTGTTCCCCGCCGTGCAGCCGGTGCCGCGGGATGCGCTGCTGGTCGCCGCCGTCGGCGAGCTGCTGTGGGAGCAGCACGAAGCCCGCCAGGCCGCCCGCAACAGCGGCGATCCCTGGTCGCCCTGGCACGCCCGCGACGGCTGGCGGATGAACCTCGCCGCCGCCCGCAGCCTCAGCTTCAAGGACGGCGACACGCTGATCGACATCCGTGTCGATTACCGCGCCGACCAGTGGGCGCTCAGCCTGGGCGGCAGCACCACGCTGGCCCGCGGCCGCAAGCTCGACGGCGACCGCTTCGCCGTCGAACTGGATGACCGCCGGCTGATCGCCAGCCTGGTCGCCGTCGCCGAACGCCGCACCGTTTTCCTGCAGGGCGGCACCTACACGCTGCTGCGCGACGATCCCCTGCACCGGGTGGACGCCGGCGACAGCCAGGGCGGCGGCCTGACCGCGCCGATGCCGGGCAAGGTCGTGGCGCTGCTGGCCCAGCCCGGCCAGCGGGTGGAAAAGGGCGCACCGCTGCTGATCCTGGAAGCGATGAAGATGGAACACACCATCACCGCCCCGACCGCCGGCACGCTGCAAGCCTTCTGCTTCGCCGTCGGCGAACAGGTCGGCGACGGCGCCGCGCTGGTGGAGTTCGTGGCCGAGGCTTGAGCGACAACAGCTGGGGTGTTACTTTGGTGACACCCCTAGGCAAGCGAGGTTGGCATGAGCACCACATCCCTGAAAATTTCCGATGAACTGAAACAACGCGCCGTGCAGGCGGCCCAGCAAATGGGGTTGTCGCCCCACGCCTTCATGGTCCAGGCCATCGAGCAGGCTGCGCAGGCAGCAGAGCAGCGGGCCGCTTTCGTCGCCGAAGCGGTGACGGCGCGGGAGGAGATGCGCGCCAGCGGCCAGGGTTACGCAGCGGAGGCCGTGCGTGCTCACCTTAAGGCCAGACTGGCGGGAGAAGCTGCGCCGCTGCCGGAGCCGGCGCCTTGGCGCAGCTGAGTTATTCCCGACTGGCGCTCGATAACCTGACGCGGCTGGTCGATTTCCTGATGCAGAGCGACCCGCTGGCCGCGGCGCTCAACGTCGATCTGATCGACGAGGCGGTGTCCTTGCTGGCCCGGCATCCGCTGGTGGGGCGCCCGGTGGAGGCCGGCTTGCGGGAGTTGGTGATTTCCCGTGGTCGCACCGGCTACGTTGCGTTGTACAGCTACGAGGAAGCCGCCGACGTTGTGCTGATTCTGGCGATCCGCCATCAGCGCGAGGCGGGCTTCCGCGACTTTCCCCGCCCCTGATTTTTTTGAGGTAATCCGGTATGTCCTTACCCAGTACAGTCAAGATCGTTGAAGTCGGCCCGCGGGACGGCTTGCAGAATGAAAAGCTTGTGGTGCCGACCGAGGTCAAGGTCGAGCTGATTGCCCGCCTGGGCGCTGCCGGTTTGCCGGCCATCGAGGCGACGTCCTTCGTGTCGCCGAAATGGGTGCCGCAGATGGGCGACAACAGCGCGGTGCTGGCGGCGGTGATGGCCGATCCGCGTCGGCCGGCCGGGGTGCGTTATCCGGTGCTGACGCCGAATCTGAAGGGTTTTGACGCGGCGATGGAGGCGGGCGCCGAGGAAGTGGCGATCTTCGCCGCGGCGTCGGAAAGCTTTTCGCAGAAGAACATCAACTGCTCGATCCGCGAGAGCCTGAAGCGTTTCGAGCCGGTGGTGGCCGCAGCGGCGGCGCTGGAGATTCCGGTGCGCGGCTACGTCTCCTGCGTGGTCGGCTGCCCCTACGAGGGCGAGGTGGCGCCGGAGCAGGTGGCGGCGGTCGCCGCCGACCTCAAGGCGATGGGCTGTTACGAAGTCTCCCTGGGCGACACCATCGGCGTCGGCACGCCGGGCAGCATCGCCCGGATGATCGAAGCCTGCGCCCGCCGGGTGGCGGTGAGCCAGTTGGCCGGGCATTACCACGACACCTGGGGCATGGCGGTGGCCAACATTTTCGCGTCGCTGCAGCTGGGCATGGCGGTGTTCGACGCCTCGGTCGCCGGGCTGGGCGGCTGCCCCTACGCCCGCGGTGCGTCCGGCAACGTGGCGACGGAAGATGTCGTCTATCTGCTGCACGGCCTGGGCATCGACACCGGCATCGATCTGGCGCGGCTGGCTGCGGCCGGCGACTACATCTGCGGCCACCTCGGCCGGCCGTCGCAATCCCGGGTGGCGCAAGCCCTGCGCGCCCGCTGCAGCCCATGAGCGGCCCGGCCGCCGGGCCGGATAGCCCGCCGCGCTCGCCCTGCATTGGCCTCTGCCTGCTCGAACCCGACGGCCTCTGCCGCGGCTGCCTGCGCAGCATTGAGGAAATCAGCTACTGGAGCCGGGCCGACGACGCGCAAAAGCGTCAGATCCTGGCCGCGGTGGCCACCCGCCGGGCGGACCGGACGGGCGAAGCCTGACGCCGCCTGCCGCGGCCCGGCCAGCCAGCGCGGCGCTCAGGCGCTGCGGCTGACCCGTTCCAGCGCTGCGGCGCAGAGGGCGGCGGCGCGGCTGGCCGTGTCGGCTTCGGCGTAGCAGCGCAGTTCCGGGGCGTTGCCCGAGGGGCGCAGATGCACGATGGCGCCATCGGCGAAGCTGAGCCGGAGGCCATCGGTCTGATCCCAGGCGCTGACCGCGCCGGCATCCGGGGCCAGCAGCGCCGCGGCGGCAGCCGGGTCGGCAGCCAGGCTTGCCAGCAGCGCCCGGCTTTTTTCCACCGCGAACTGCTGCAGCCGGTCGCTGGCGGTGTAGCGCGGCGGCAGGGCCGTCGCCAGTTGCGATACGGGGCAGCCCTTTTCCACGGCCAGCGCCAGCAGCGCCAGCATCGGCAGCACCGCGTCCCGGGTCGGCAGCGGCGTCAGCCGGGCGGCGCCCCGCTGTACCGCGCTGCCGAGCAGGAAGCCGCCGTTGGCTTCGTAACCGGCAATCGCCGCGTCCGGCGTGGCGCGGCGCAGGGCTTCCATGCCGGCGATGACGTAGGGCGAACCAATCCGGGTGCGCAGCACCTGGCGGAAGGCGCCGCAGCGTTCAACCGCGGTATTGCTGCTGACCGGGGTCACCACCAGATCGGCGCGCAGGGCCTGGGCGCAGAGGATGCCGACGATGTCTCCGCGCAACCACTGCCCGGCTTCATCGCCGATCAGCGGCCGGTCGGCATCGCCATCGGTGGAGAGCAACGCGTCGAAGCGGTGCTGGCTGGCCCAGTGTTCTGCCTGGGCGATGTCTTCCGGGCGCACGGCTTCGGTGTCGATCGGCACAAAGGTGTCGGTCCGCCCCAGCGGCAGCACCGTCGCGCCCAGGGCTTCGAGGATCTGCCGCAGCAGGTCGCGGGCGACGCTGGAGTGTTCATAGACGGCGATGCAGCGGCCTTGCAGCATCCCGGCCGGGAAGAAGTCGGTGTAGCGCCGGACATAGGCCGTGGCCGCGGCCGGGTCGGCGGTGGGCAGGGGCGCCGGGGTCAGCCCGGCGGGCGGGCTGACCGGGCTGGCCAGCATGGCCTGTTCGTCGTCCTTGCTGATCTCGCCGTCGGCCCGGTAGAACTTGATGCCGTTGCGGTCGAAGGGAATGTGGCTGCCGGTGATGATGATGGCCGGGCAGCCGCTGCTCAGCGCGTAATGGGCGATGGCCGGGGTCGGCAGCGCGCCGACGAAGCGGACGCTGCGGCCGCCGTCGCGCAGGGCCTGGGCGCAGGCAGCGGCCATCGCCGGGCTGCTGGGGCGCAGGTCATGGCCGATGACGACTTCGCGTGCCGCCGGGGCGACCGCGGTGAGGAAGGCCTGGGTGTAGGCGTAGCAGACGGCATCGCTCAGCTGGCTGACCAGCCCGCGGGCGCCGCTGGTGCCGAAATTGACGCCGGATTCGGCAACGATGTGGGCAAGGCTGAGGCTCATGGGGAATCCGGGGGAAGAGGAAATCAGGGGGCCGGCGGCATTCTGCAACAGGGCCGCGGGGGCGGCGGTTGTCGGCCTGCTGTGGCGGTTGCCGGGCCGGGTTCGTACCCGCCGACCCGTGGCCGGGTCAGCCGCCCAGTCTTTGCAGCCGCTTTTCCAGCCGGGCGAGGTCGTCGCGCAGCTGGTCCACGTCGTGGCAGAAGTGGTCGAGTTCGCGGCGGGTGGCGATGTAGCCTTTTTCCTCGCTGACGTATTCGGCGAGGTTGTGGCCGAGGTTTTCCACCGAGCGTTGCTGCCAGGCCAGCAGGTCGCGGCCGCCCTGGACCAGGCGGTGGGCGGCGACATCGCCGACAACGCGGGCGAGGTCGTCTTCCACGTCCCAGCTGAGGTTGCGGAAGACGAAACCGAGGGCTTCGGCGAAGTCGGCGGCGCCTTGCAGCCGGACTGCGGAGAACAGGCTACTGCGGTCGGTCAGCAGCCGGATCGGCGTGTCCGCCGGCAGTTGCAGCGTGACCGCCGGTTCGCTGCCGGCGGCGGCGGGGCTGAGGCGGGGGCCGTCTTCCAGCGTCGCCAGCAGCGACATCCCGGCCAGCTCGATCCGCAGCGTCTGGCCGTAATAGGCTTGCAGCCGGCCTGCCGCCCAGCTGGACTGGGCGAGCAGGTGGTTCAGCGCGGCAAAGGGCAGGGCGAGCAGCATCTCAGCTCAGTTGCTGGATGCCGGCCACGGCCCAGCCGCGGTTGCCATCGACCGGCTTGGTCAGGTTCCACACTTCGTCGAAGGGGGTGGCCGCGCCGTCCTTTTCCTCACGCAGCATGCCGTGGAAGCGGACGCTGGCGATGTGCTGGCGGTTTTCGGTGACGACTTCCAGCACTTCGGCTTCCAGCGTCACGATGTCGGTCTGCTGGCCGGCGCCGCGGCGGTCGTCGATGTCCATCTTCAGCTCGGCGAACATTTCCGGCGTGGTGAATTGGCGCAGGTCGTCCAGATTGCCGCTGTCGTTGGCGGCTTGCAGCCGAACGAAGTTGACCTTGGCGACGCGGGTGAAGCCTTCGACGTCGAAGCCGGCCGGGATGCTCGGGCCCTGGCCGGACAGGGCGTTGCCGCCCGCCGGGAAGGACGGCTGCAGCGGCGGCTGGCCATGGGCATTGCCGGCGCCGGCGTACTGCAGCGGCTCGGACTGGGGCGCCTGCGCCTGTTTGCGGCCGAACAGCATCTTGACCAGGAACAGGCCGGCGATGGCCAGCAGCGCGATCATCGCGAAGTCGGCCAGGCCTTCGCCCAGGCCGAAGTGGGAGAACAGCGCGGCGAGGCCGACCCCGGCGGCGAGACCGGCCAGCGGGCCGAGCCAGCTGCGCCGTTGCGGCTGCGCCGACGGCATGCCGGCCGGGCTGGGGTTGTAGGCCGGGGCGGCCTGCTGTTGCGGGGCGCTGGGGGCCGGGCTGGCCTGGCGCTGGGTGGTGACGCTTTCCCGCTGCATGCCCACGGACTTGCCGCCGCCCAGACGCTTGGCTTCGGCGTCCTGGATGTTCAGGCCAAAGCCGACGACGGCGATGGCCAGAATGCTCAACAAACGTTTCATCAGTCTCTCCTTTAGAGTTTGTAGCCCCGATGCAGGGCAACCACGCCCATGCTCAGGTTGAAGTATTCGACCCGTTCCAGGCCGGCCTGTTCCATCATGCCCTTCAGCGTTTCCTGGTCCGGGTGCATCCGGATCGATTCGGCCAGATAGCGGTAGCTGTCGGAGTCGTTGGTGACCAGCTGGCCAACCCGCGGGATGACCTGGAAGGAATAGAAGTCGTAGATCGGCCGCAGCGGCTTCCAGACCTGGGAGAACTCCAGCACCAGCAGCCGGCCGCCCGGCTTCAGCACCCGGCGCATTTCCGCCAGCGCCGAATCCTTGTGGGTCATGTTGCGCAGGCCGAAGGCGACGGTGACACAGTCGAACCAGTTGTCGGGGAAGGGCAGCTTTTCCGCATCGCACTGGGCGGCGGGGATCAGGTGGCCGAGGTCGGACAGGCGGTCGCGGCCGCGGGTCAGCATCGCGTTGTTGATGTCGGTCAGCCAGACCTGGCCGCTAGGGCCGACCTTCTTGGCGAAGGCCAGCGAAAGGTCGCCGGTACCGCCGGCCACGTCCAGCACCCGCGAACCGCTGCGGACGCCGCTGATCGAGATCGTGAAGGACTTCCACAGCCGGTGCAGGCCGGCGGACATCAGGTCATTCATGATGTCGTAGCGGTTGGCGACGGAATCGAACACCCCGGCGACGCGCCGGGCTTTTTGGGTTTCCTCGACTTGTTCAAAGCCGAAATGGGTGGTTTTGCTCATGATCTTCAGTGTTTGTGGCCGCAGGAAGGGGCGGCGGAAGCGGTAGCGGCTGTTGCCGGGTCGGGGTCGCGGGAGGCGCCCTGGGCGGCGAGTTGTTCCAGGTAGCCGGCCCACAGGGCATCCCGCTCCTTGCCCAGCTGGTAAAGGACGTCCCAGGAGTAGATGCCGGAATCGTGGCCGTCGGAGAACACCGGGCGCAGCGCGTAGTTGCCCACCGGCTCCAGGCGTTCGATGTCGATCTGGCGTTTGCCGACCTGCAGGGTTTCCTGGCCGGGGCCGTGGCCACGGGCTTCGGCGGAGGGAGTGAACACCCGCAGGAATTCGAAGCTGAGTTCGAAGATTTCACCGCCGGCGTAGCGCAATTCCAGGATGCGGGATTGCTGATGCAGGAAAATTTCCTCGGGTATCGGGGTATCCCGGTCCAGACCGGCCATGGTCGCGTCCTCGTCCTTCAAAAGAAGCGCGCAATTCTAGCGCAGTTGCCCAGGCCGGGGCGGGGTGTCATGATTTGGTAACCTCCCGTTCATAAACTGGTCCGAATCCCACTGATACGGAGGTTTTTCCCCCATGTCTGCGCAAATTCTGGTCGTAGAAGACGAGCCGGCGATTCAGGAACTGATTGCCGCCAACCTGCAGCTGGCCGGCCACCGCGTGCTGCGGGCCGATGACGCCGAGGCGGCCCTGCGTCTGGTCCGGGAAGCCGTGCCCGACGCCATCCTGCTCGACTGGATGCTGCCCGGCCTGTCCGGCCTGCAACTGGCCCGGCGGCTGCGTAGCGAGGAGCGGACCCGCGACGTGCCGATCATCATGCTGACCGCCCGTTCCGAGGAAGTGGACAAGGTCGCCGGCCTGGAAGCCGGTGCCGACGACTACGTCACCAAACCCTTTTCGCCGCGGGAGCTGCTGGCGCGGATCAAGGCGGTGCTGCGGCGGCGGGCGCCGCAGATGACCGAGGATGTGGTCGCGGTCGAAGGCCTGCGGCTGGACCCGATCACCCACCGGGTCAGCGCCGGGGAGCAGCCGGTGCCGCTGGGGCCGACCGAATTCCGGCTGCTGCACTTCTTCATGACCCATCCGGAGCGGGTACATAGCCGCTCCCAGCTGCTCGACCAGGTCTGGGGCGACCATGTTTTCGTCGAGGAGCGGACGGTGGATGTGCATATCCGCCGGCTGCGCGGCTCGCTGGAAGCCAGCGGCCATGACCGCCTGATCCAGACCGTGCGCGGCAGCGGTTACCGTTTTTCGACCCAGCCGGCTGCCTGAGCAGCGGCCCATGGCGGCCTTGCGCCGCATCGGAGCAAGTTTTGCGTAGTCTCTGGAGCAATGCCTTACTGACGCTGACCGCGCTGGCGCTGCTGATCGTGCTGCCGGTCTGGCTGCAGTGGGGGCAGAATGCGGCGGTGCTGGCCGCCGCGGGCGGATTCGCCGCGATCCTGCTGTTCAACCTGTTTTACATGACGCGGCTGCTGCGCTGGCTGAGCGGGCCGATCGACAACGCGGTGCCCGAAGGCTCCGGCATCTGGGATCTGGTCTTCGCCGGGCTGCATCGCCGGGTGCGTTACCGGCTGGAGCAGCAGAAGGCGCTCAGCGAGGCGCTGGACCGCTTCCGCCGGGCGGTGCAGGCCCTGCCGGACGGGATCATCATCTTCAACCGCCACCGCCAGATCGACTGGATCAACGCCCAGGCGGAAACCCACTTCGCGCTGAACGCCAATTCGGACCGGGGGCTGGTGCTGACCAACCTGCTGCGGCAGCCGGAGTTCATCCAGTACCTCGACGCCGGCGCCTTCGCCGAGCCGCTGGTGCTGCGCAATCCCCGCCGGCCGGGGACGATCCTGCTGATCCAGGTGGTGCCCTACGCCGAAGGGGAAAACCTGCTGCTCTCCCGGGACATCAGCCATCAGGAACGCCTGGAAACCATGCGCCGGGATTTCGTCGCCAACGTCTCCCATGAACTGAAGACGCCGCTGACGGTGGTCTCCGGCTTTGCCGAAACCCTGCTCGACCTCGGCCCGGAGCTGGCGCCGGAACAGGGGCAGTATTACCTGGGGCTGATCCGCGAGCAGTCGGACCGGATGCGGCGGCTGATCGAGGATCTGCTGACGCTGTCGGCGCTGGAAAACAGCCAGAACCCGGAGCGGGAAGAAGAGGTGGCGCTGACGCCGCTGCTGGAGAGCATCCGGATCGAGGCGGAAGCCCTGTCCGGGGGGCGCCACCGCATCTCGCTGGAGATCCGTGGCCCGGCCCGCCTGCGCGGCTGCGCCAGCGAGTTGCGCAGCGCCTTCACCAACCTGGCCAGCAACGCGGTGCGCTACACCCCGGCGGGCGGCGAGATTCGCCTCGGCTGGCAGTGCGATGCGACGGGGGGCGCCTTCAGCGTCCGGGATACCGGTATCGGCGTTGCGCCGGAACACATTCCCCGGCTGACCGAGCGTTTTTACCGGGTGGATCGCAGCCGGTCCCGCGAAACCGGCGGCACCGGCCTGGGGCTGGCCATCGTCAAGCATGTGCTGAACCGCCACCACGCCCAGCTGGACATCACCAGCCGGGTGGGCGTGGGCAGCTGCTTTACGGCGCGTTTTCCGGAACGCTGTCTGCCGGACCCGGCGTGACCGGGAAGTAGGAAAAGCGCTCGAAGTCCCGGCCGCGCTGCAGCGGCCGGTCCAGCCGTACCTGGCAGCCGCCCTGGCCGTCGTGCATCACCAGCACCTGGTCGCTGTCGAAGATGCCGGTCGGCAGCACGATGGACTCCACCGCCTGAATCGCCGGCACCGCCGGCAGCAGGAAGGCCGGCCGCAGGCTGCCATCCTCGCCCGGGGGAACCTCCAGCAGATGCACGCCCACCGGTCGCGGCAGGCCGGGCAGCACGGAAATGCCGGCGATCAGGCCGCCGGATTGTTCCTGCATCAGCCAGGAGGCCTGGCCGAGCATGAAATGCTGGCTGTCGTGCGGGCAGAAGGCGATCAGCTGGTTGTAGGCCAGCCGCTGGCCGATGCTGGCGCGGCCGAGGCGAAAGCCGGTCGCCGAGTAATTGATGATTTCCCACTGCTCGATGGGCGCATCCCAGCTCTGCGGCTGGCCGCGGCCGTGGTGATGCTGCACCGGCAGCACCGGCAGGGCCGGGGCGCCGCTGTCGCCGATCAGGTAGTGGTGCATCGCGTCGAAGCCGAACACCACCCGCGCCGTACCGGAGGCAGGGAAGCGGCGGAACCGGCGCGGTGCCGTGGCCTGGGTCCATGGCCGGGAAACCTGGTCGAGCAGGTGGCGGACATGGCGGCTGCTGTCCTCGCCGAGGCCGATCTCCATCGGCTGCGCGCCCTGGCGCAACTGGTTCATCGCGTGATGCATCTGGATGCCCAGCCGGGAGGTGTCCAGCCGCCGCAGCGTCGCTTCGAGATGCGTGGCGCTGGCGCCGGGGTGCAGCCCGGCATCCTTGGCCAGATCGACCACGTAGGCCGGAATCTGGATGTCGTCGTCGATGCGCTGCACGCCGACCAGCGAGGCCCACATTCCGGCCCAGCGCCGGATCAGGATCAGGTTGCGGGTGCTCTGGCTGTAGGGGCTGCTGACATCGACCAGCAGCAATTTCACGTAAGTGGCCATGCAGTGGTTGCTGTGCATGTCGCTTTCGAGGAAATCATTGACCGGGATCAGCGCCACGCCCAGTTGTTCGGCGCGGATGAAGCGGCTGTGCAGGTCCATCCAGATGCCCGCCGGCAGTTCCCGCCGGGCGTTGAAGTGTTCGAGGATGATCTTGCCGATGTAGTGCAGGCTGCGGTGCAGGATGATCGCCATCCGCACCGGGTAATGCGCGGCGGAGGCATCGTGCTGCAGCTCGGCGCACTGGCTGTAGGCCTCGGCCATCTTGCGCCAGGCGGCGATCAATTGCTGGAACGAGCGTTCGGAGCGTTCGCTCAGCGGCAGCGGCCGGTTCAGGTAGCGGCGGGACAGCTCGTCCTCGATCAGCCGCAACGGCGACCGGGCTTCCTCCAGCAGCGTGAAATAGGTGTCCGGGTCGTGGCGGGCGGCCAGCAGGTTGTCGAGCAGCCGGCCCAGCTGGTCGGCGCCGGGGGGCAGCATGGAGAAGGCGAATTCGTTGCCGCTTTGGTTTTCGGGGCTCATGGCGGGCTCTCGTTCAGCTCGGGTCGGCGGTGCCGCCGGGCGGGGTCAGGGCATCCAGTCGGGGGGTCAGTTCCGCCAGCAACTGGGCGGCCGGCACCAGCATCCGCGCCGGCCGGACATCCCGGCGCGGCTGGCCCCAGATCGGCTCGGGGAAATGCCGGTCGTTGCGCCAGCGGGGCACCACATGCCAGTGCAGGTGCGGGACGACATTGCCGAAGCTGGCGAGGTTGATCTTGTCCGGGCGGTACAGCACCCGCAGGCTTTCTTCGAGCGCCAGCACCACGTCGAGGCAATAGTGCCGCTCCGCCGGGCTGAGATCGCTCATTTCCTGGCGATGGGCTTTCCAGATCACCCGGCAGAATCCGGGGTAATCAAGATCATCGACGCGGACGATGCGCAGCCATTCGTTTTGCCACAGCAGGATGCCGCCCACCTTGTCGCACAGTTCGCAAGCCAATTCTTCCGCCTCCGGGTTGCAGATGGGTCCATTGTAGGGATTCCCGGTGATTTTCAAAATCCGCGCGTCGAGGAATTAATTCACTTTTTCCCATTTCGGGGCCGGGAAAACCCGGATTTTTCAGCAGTTCGCGGCGGTTTTTATGCCGTGAGCACGGGTTTTCCGGTGGAAATTCACGGAATTTTCCTGGCGGGCGCCGCCGGGAAAAGGCGCGCCGGGCAGCCTGGCATGAAGGCGGCTGCGGCGAGGGAGCTCAGTCGCCGAGCAGATGCAGCACGACCTGTCGGGTCTGGGCGTGGCTGCGGTGCTCCCACAGGTAGATGCCCTGCCAGGTGCCCAGCACCAGCCGGCCGTCCTGCAGCGGGATGCTGAGCTGGGTCTGGGTCAGCGCGCTGCGGATGTGGGCCGGCATGTCGTCCGGCCCTTCCAGATCGTGCTCATAGCGGCCGTCCTGTGGCACCAGCCGGGCCAGGAAGCGCTCCAGGTCGCGCTGCACCGAAGGGTCGGCGTTTTCCTGGATCGTCAGGCTGGCCGAGGTATGGCGGCAGAACAGGGTCAGCAGCCCCTGCCTGAGGCCGCAACTGCGG
>JBEBBF010000397.1:0-7136 GCA_041158545.1 Pseudomonadota bacterium
CGTCCAGAATGGCTTGCCATTCTCCCCGCCAGAAAGCTGGTTGACGCGGAAAGCTGGCCTTGAGGGCGCGCCATTCCCGTATCACTTCGGATTTGGCTGAATCATGCTGGGGCATGTGGGAGGCCCAGCGGGCCAGACCGATGATCAGGTCATGGGAAGGGCCGCCCGGCTCGGCCCGGTGCAGGGTCGCCAGCCCCAGCAGGGCCGCATCAAGGCGGTGCCGCAGCCGACTCTGGGCCGCATCTTCACACAGACGCAACCAGAGAAAGCGTAGGGAGGCATCCTGTTGCAAATGGGCGGCGGCCGTCAGCAGGGGGCGACCAAGGTCAAAGGTGGCGTTGAGCGTGAAGCCGTCGGCCCAGCGCAGCAAATCCATGACTTCGCGCCGCAACCAGGCGGCGCATTGGGGTAACAGGCAGGTGTCGGCCGGATTCAGGCGCCACACGGCCCGCAGGCCCTCGCCGGTTTCCCGGATAAAACGTTCGGCGCCGCCGGGCCGGTTCAGCCAGTCATTGGCAGCAGCGCGACGGACATGCAGCCATGCCAAAAGGGCGCCATCCAGCAATGACCATTCCGGGGCGTCTTGCGGCAAATCGCCCATCAGGGCCATCAAGGCCTCGCAGGGGCTGGCCCGCTGTAAACCGGGCAAATGGGCAACGCCGCGCAACAGACGATCCAAGGCTTGATCCGGCGCGGCAAGCAGCCGATCCAGCCAGGGGTGACGCGCAGGAATGGGGGCCAGGGCGGCGTTCATGGGGCTCCGAAATCGTCCCGGTTACTTTGCAATTGCAGGCAAGCGAGGTGGTCGCTGCGCAACGTTGCCAGCCGGGCCGGTGCTATGTCGGCACGCCCAATGATGGCGCCCACTTTCAAGATGTGAGTGGGCGAATAGTCTAGCCGCAAATGTAGTACCTCGGAAGCTAGACTGTCGCAGTCGCCGACCCCGGCCAGATTCAAAGTGCGGCCATAGTGCAGCTCTTTGGGCGACGGGTGAAAGATTTCGTAAGGTTCCGCATCCAGTACGGTGGGCAGGACCAGAGGGAAATCTGCGTGCAATGCGTGGGCGCGATTCGCCACTTCGCTGACCTTGTAGCGCATCAGGATGACCGGGTGCGGGCCGAAGCTGCCGCTGGGCGGTAAATGGGCCAGGCCCAGTCGGTCCCGCAGACGGGTACTCCAATCGGACGCTGCAATGTCAGCCGCGAGTTCTTCGTCAAAGGCAGCGAACCTGGGGCGTACTGCAAAGGGGTTGTGGTTAAGGGAATCGCACAGTTTTTGCAGCAAGGCCCTGGCCTCGCCAGTTGTCACCTGCTCGTCTTTGCGCTCTCCCACATAGATCGCCAGGGTCTGCTCTAGGTCGGACAAAGATTTGCCCAGTTCCCCCAGGGCGTAGTCGAGAGATTCAACCCGAATCAGGAATTGTTCCTGACCCAGGGGCGAGGACACGGCGGAGGGTAAGGCGGCATCCTGATTAAGGGGTGTGAACGTTTCGGGTAGTTGGGTATAAACAGTGCTGTTCAGATAGTTGGCGTGGTTATCCAGCCACTGTTCGTAATCGCCGCTGTCCTCGGCAAATTGTGTCTCGTAACGCTTCAGGCGAATTGGGCTAACCCGTTCTTCGAAGCAAAAGTTTTCTGCTCTAGCGCGCAGGGCAATGTCGTCCTGCTGGCGCAATTGTCTGAAAAGCTGGAGCAGAAGGGGGGAGGCGGGAAGCATGCAGGTAAGTTAAAAGGCTGGGTCGGCGCATGATAACACCGGCGTTTTCGCCCAATGCCATGGAAATTCATCCGGTATGGGCTGCTTGATCTGGTGCATGCGGGTAAAGGCTCCGGGGTATCCTCCCCGCTCAAATCCATGACAGCACAGGAGACGGCGATGGGGCAGGGCTTGAGCGGGGAGCAGATGCGGCGGCGCTGGTGGGCGTTGGGGGTGGTGGTGCTGGCTTACATGCTGTCGTTTTTCCAGCGCTTTGCTCCGGCGGGGATTGCCCAGGATCTGGCGGCGGCGTTCCAGACTTCCGCGGCTTCGCTGGGCGCGCTGGCGGCGACCTATTTCTACGTTTACACCGTGATGCAGATTCCGACCGGGGTGTTGGTCGATACCCTGGGGCCGCGGCGCATCCTGCTGCTGGGCGGGGTGGTCGCCGCCGGGGGCAGCCTGCTGTTCGGTCTGGCGCCGAGTCTGCAGGTGGCGCTGCTGGGGCGGACGCTGATCGGCCTGGGCGTCGCGGTGACCTTCATCGCGATGCTGAAGATCATCGCCGTCTGGTTTGAGGAATCCCGCTTTGCCACCGTCGTCGGATTTTCGATGCTGCTGGGCAACCTGGGCTCGGTGCTGGCCGGCGCGCCCCTGTCCTGGCTGGCCCAGAACGCCGGCTGGCGCGGGGTTTTCGTCGGGGTGGCGCTGCTGTCCCTGCTGCTGGGGCTGGCCTGCTGGCTGGTGGTGCGCGACCGGGTCGATCCGGATGCGACGGCATCCGCCCGCACTCGGGTGGACCGGACGGTGATCCTCGGCGGCCTGCTGGCGGTGCTGCGCAATCCGTCGTCCTGGGCGCCGACCCTGGTCAACTTCGGCGTTTGCGGCAGCTTTTTCGCCTTTGCCGGCCTGTGGGCGACGCCTTATCTGATCCAGGTGCATGGCCTCAGCCGGGCCGACGCCACGGCGCATCTGTCGCTGTATTTCGCCGGCTTCGCGGTGGGCTGCATGGCCATCGGCAGCCTGTCGGACCGCCTGGGGCGGCGCAAGCCGGTGCTGGTGCTGGCGACCCACGCCTACGGCCTGATCTGGCTGGTCTGGTTGTCCGGCCTCAGCCTGCCGCTGGGGGTGTCGTATGCGCTGTTCGGGCTGATGGGGCTGACCACCGCCGGCTTCACGCTGACCTGGGCCTGCGCCAAGGAGGTCAATCCGCCGCAGCTCTCGGGGATGTCCACCTCGGTCACCAACATGGGCGGTTTCCTGTCGGCCGCGCTGCTGCAGCCGCTGGTTGGCTGGGTGATGGACCTGCACTGGCAGGGCGGCATGGCCAACGGCGTCCGCATCTACAGCCCGGAAGATTTCCGCCTCGGCCTGCTGCTGCTCGCCGCCCTCGCCTGGTTTGGTGCGCTCGCCGCCTGGAAGGTCCGCGAAACCCGCTGCCGCAACATCTGGCAGCCGCGGGCTGGGGCTTAATCCCCGTCCCGCAGCAATTCCGCGAAGCCCTGGCGCAGGTGGGCGAGTTTCGGGTGAATGACGATGCGGCAGTAGGGCTGGGCGGCGTGATGGTCGTAGTAGCGCTGGTGGTAGCCCTCGGCGGGGTAGAACGGCGCGGCGGGGCTGATGGCGGTGACGATGGGGTCGGGGAAAATCCGGGCGGCGCCCAGTTCGGTGATCATTTCCCTGGCCTGCCGCTCCTGCTGGGGCGTTTGCGGGAAGATGACCGAGCGGTACTGGGTGCCCTGGTCGTGGCCCTGGCGGTTGAGCGTGGTCGGGTCGTGGATCGAGAAAAAGACTTGCAGCAGGGTAGTGAAGTCGATTTCATCCGGCTGGAAGCTGACCCGGACCACTTCGGCGTGGCCGGTGCTGCCGCTGCAGATTGCGTCGTAGCTGGGATGGGGCGTCTGGCCGCCGCAGTAACCCGAGACCACCTGGCTGACCCCGCGGAGCCGGGTGAATACCGCTTCGAGACACCAGAAACAGCCGCCGCCCAGGACGGCATGCTGTTCTGTCCGGGCATTGTTTTGGCTCATGGTGCATCTCCTTCGCTCGTGGCCGGCTGTTGCGCCGGCTCTTTAGCCCTTGGACCGGCAGGGGAGGCAATGATTCCCGGAGTCATGCAAGGCATTGATCAAACAGGTTCATAAGTATATTCTTATATTCATGAAAAAGAGACTCTCATCCCTGGCGCTGCTCATGCTGGCGCTCCCGGCCTGGGCCGACGGCCTGCCGGTGGTTCAGGTCCGGCCGCATCCGGTTGACCTGAGTTTTCCCGCGGAAGCCGTGGTCGAGGCGCTCAGTCAGGCGACGGTGGCGACCCAGGTCTCCGGGCGGGTGCTGGAAGTCCGCGCCGACGCCGGCCAGAGCGTGAAAAAGGGCCAGGTGCTGATGCGCCTCGACGCCCGCGAGGCTGGCGAGGCGATCGCCGCCGCCGAAGCCCGGCTGGCCGAGGCCAAACTGGCGCTGGAGCGCAGCCAGAGCCTGGTGCAGCAGAAATTCCTCAGTCAGGCGGCGCTGGATAAGGCCAAGGCGGAGTTTGACAGCGCCCGGGCCGGGCGGGCCGCGGCGGTGGCGGGGCAGAGCCACGCGACGGTGGTCGCGCCGATCAGCGGCGTGATTGCCCAGCGCCATACCGAGCTGGGCGAAATGGCGGTGCCGGGACGGCCGTTGTTTACGCTGTACGCCCCCGGTGGCCTGCGGGTGACCGCCAGCGTGCCGCAGCACCGGCTGCCGCAGATGCGCGGCGTCAAGCGGGCGCGGGTCGAATTCCCCGAGCTGGGCCGCTGGGTCGAGAGCCAGAACGTGCAATTGCTGCCCACCGTCGATGCCGGCACCCATGTTTCCCCGGTGCGGGTCGGTTTGCCGACGCAGCCGGATGTGCTGCCGGGCATGTTCGCCCGGGTGCATTTCGTCCTCGGTCAGGCCGAGCGGCTGACGGTGCCGCAGCAGGCGGTGCTGCGCCGTGGCGAGGTGGCCGCGGTGTATGTCCAGTCGCCGGAAGGCCGCCTCAGCCTGCGCCAGTTGCGGCTGGGTGAGGCGATGGGCGAGGGCGAGGTGGAAGTGCTGGCCGGGCTGGCGGCGGGCGAGCAGGTCGTGACCGAGCCGGTGCGGGCCGGCATGGCGCTGAAGGCTGCGGCCAAGCCATGAGTCTGCGCGCCGTGCAGGGTGTGGCCGGCAGGCTCGCCCATATTTTCCAGTCTTCGCCGATGACCCCGCTGCTGGCGCTGGTGGCGCTGCTGCTGGGTATTTTTGCCACGCTGGTGACGCCGCGGGAAGAAGAGCCGCAGATCGACGTCACGATGGCCAACGTGTTCATCCCCTTCCCCGGCGCGTCCGCCAAGGACGTGGAAAACCTGGTGGCGACGCCGGCGGAGCAGGTGTTGTCGCGGATGAGCGGCGTCGAGCACACCTTCTCGGTCTCGCGGCCGGACATGGCGGTGATCACCGTCCAGTTCGAGGTCGGGATCAAGTACCAGGAAGCGGTGGTCCGGCTGTACGACACCATCCACTCGCACCAGGACTGGCTGGCGCCCAACCTCGGGGTGGGGACGCCGGTGGTCAAGCCCAAGGGCATCGACGACGTGCCCATCGTCGCGCTGACCTTCTGGAGCCGCGATCCGGAGCGTTCCGCCTTCGAGATGCAGCAGATCGCCCGCGCCGCCGAAATCGAATTCAAGCGGATTCCCGGCACCCGCGACGTGGCGACGCTGGGCGGGCCGGACCATGTGATCCGGGTCCTGCTCGACGCCGAGCGGATGAATGCCTTCGGCGTCACCGCCAAGGACATCGCCGGGGCGCTGAAGGTGGCCAATGCCCGCCAGTCCTCCGGCAGCCTGGTCGCCGGCAGTCGCGAAGTGCTGGTGCAGACCGGCACCTACCTCGAATCCGCCAGCGACGTCGGCAACCTGGTGGTCGCGGTGCAGGAGAAGAAGCCGGTGTTCCTGCGCGATGTCGCCCAGGTCGAGGATGGTCCGGATCAGCCGCATCGCTACGTCTGGTTCGGCAACCGGGAAGGGGAATTCCCGGCGGTGACGCTGCAGATTTCCAAGAAGCCGGGGGTGAATGCCGCCGATGTTGCCAACGCGGTGCAAAAGCGGGTGGCGGCGCTGCAGGGCACGGTGATTCCGGAGGGCGTCGAGGTCACGCTGACCCGCAACTACGGCGCCACCGCCAGCGAAAAGGCGCAGAAGCTGATCGGCAAGCTGGTGTTTGCCACCGCCTTCGTCGTCGCGCTGGTGTTCTTTGCGCTGGGTCGGCGCGAGGCGCTGATCGTCGGCATCGCGGTGACGCTGACGCTGGCGGCGACGCTGTTCGCCTCCTGGGCCTGGGGCTTCACGCTGAACCGGGTGTCGCTGTTCGCGCTGATCTTCTCGATCGGCATCCTGGTCGATGACGCCATCGTCGTCGTCGAGAACATCCACCGCTGGCAGGGGCTGTACCCGGACAAGACACTGCTGGAGCTGATTCCTGGCGCGGTCGATGAGGTCGGCGGGCCGACCATCCTGGCGACGCTGACGGTCATCGCCGCGCTGCTGCCGATGGCCTTCGTCACCGGCTTGATGGGGCCGTACATGAGCCCGATCCCGATCAATTCCTCGCTGGGCATGGCCATTTCGCTGGCGATTGCCTTCGTCGTCACCCCCTGGCTGGCGGCGCGGCTGCTCGGGCAGCATGGCCCGGCTCAGGAAGACCGGCTGAGCAATTGGCTGGACCGGCGTTTCCGCGGCCTGCTGACCCCGTATCTGGCGGAAGTCGGCGGCGACAAGGCCCGGCGCAAGCTGGGGCTGGTGGTCGGGCTGCTGATTCTCGGCTCGGTATCGCTGGCCTATTTCCAGCTGGTCGTGCTGAAGATGCTGCCCTTCGACAACAAGAGCGAATTCCAGGTGGTGGTGGACCTGCCGGTCGGCACGCCGCTGGAGGAAACGGCGCGGGTGCTGCACGAGATCGGCGCCGAGCTGGCCCAGGTCGAGGAAGTCACCGATTACCAGGCCTATGCCGGCACTGCCAGCCCGATCAATTTCAATGGTCTGGTCCGGCAGTATTACCTGCGCGGCAACCCGGAAATGGGCGATGTTCAGGTCAATCTGGTCGGCAAAGGCCAGCGCCATCGCAGTTCCCACGCGATTGCCGTGTCGCTGCGGGCGCGGATTGAGGCCATCGGCCGCGCCCATGGCGGCGTGGCCAAGGTGGTGGAAGTGCCGCCGGGGCCGCCGGTGCTGTCGCCCATCGTCGCCGAGGTCTATGGCCCGGACGACGCCGGCCGGATGCGGGTGGCCAAGCGCCTGCGCGAAGCATTCCTGGCGACGGCCGACATCAACAGCGTCGATGATTCGGTCGAGGCCGACGCCCGCAAGACGGTGCTGTCGGTGCTGCAGAACAAGGCGGCGCAGTTGGGCGTGGCGCAGAGCGACATCGTCGATACGGTGCGGATGGGCCTGGCCGGC
>JBEBBF010000398.1:0-2653 GCA_041158545.1 Pseudomonadota bacterium
CGTTTGGGGTAACCACTCGCCGACGATGTACGCCGACTACCGCAATTGCGAATCCAACGGTGACAACGTCAAGGCACTGGTCAACGACCACGCCTGGAACAACGACGTCTTCCTGCCGACCGTCGGCAAGCGCGGCGCCGCCATCATCGAAGCCCGTGGCCTGTCCTCGGCTGCTTCGGCTGCCAACGCCGCCATCGACCACGTCCGTGACTGGGTTCTCGGCTCCGACGAATGGGTCACCATGGGTGTTCCTTCCGACGGTTCCTACGGCATCCCGGCCGGGATCGTGTTCGGCTTCCCGTGCGAGTGCAAGGGTGGCAAGTTCACCATCATCCAGGGTCTGGAAATCGACGAGTACAGCCGCGAGAAGATCAACTTCACGCTCAAGGAACTGACCGACGAAGCCGAAGCCGTCAAGGACATGCTGTAATCCAGCATTAGTTCTTAGCTTCACCGAAAGGCCGCGATAAAATGTCGCGGCCTTTTTCTTTTGCAGAATGAAAATCATGCGCCACCCCAAAACCGTTCTCTTTGCCGGCGAAAAGCCCTTCCCCGTCCTGCCGGCCGTCGATCATTACGCCGGCTCGGAAAAGCTGATGAAGAAGGCGCTGCAGTTGCAGAACGAACTCGGTCCGATTTTCGACATCACCTGCGACTGCGAAGATGGCGCCCATGCCGGCGCTGAACGGGAACATGCCGAGATGGCCGCCGGGGTCATCCTCAGCAGCGACAACCATTTCAACCGGGTCGGCGCCCGCATCCACGACATCACCCACCCCCACTGGCAGCAGGACCTGGAAATCCTGGTCGGCCGCGCTGGCGCCCGCCTGCCCTTCATCACGCTGCCCAAGGTCCGCTCCGCCGCCGACACGGCAAGCCAGATCGCCTACCTGCGCCAGCTGGAATCCCGGCTGCAACTCGCGCCGGTTCCGGTCCATGTGCTGATCGAAACCCACGGGGCGCTGCGGGAAGTCTGGCAAATTGCCGCGCTCGACGGCGTCGAGAGCCTGGATTTCGGCCTGATGGACTTCGTCTCCGGCCACCACGGCGCCATTCCCGGTAGCGCGATGAAAAGCCCCGGCCAGTTCGAACACCCGCTGGTCACCCGCGCCAAGTGCGAAATCAGCGCTGCGGCGCTGGCCCATGGCGTCGTCCCCGCCCACAACGTCACCACCGAACTCAAGGATGTGGATTACATCCGCAACGACGCCCGCCGCGCCCGCCAGGAATTCGGCTATTTGCGGATGTGGAGCATTCACCCCAACCAGATCGTCCCCATCGTCGAGGCCATGCGCCCTGATTTCTCCGAAGTCCAGGCCGCAGGCGAAATCCTCAGCGCCGCCCAGGACAAGGACTGGGGACCGATCCAGCACGCCGGCAAGCTGCACGACCGCGCCTCCTACCGTTACTACTGGGAGCTGCTGCAACGGGCCCGCGCCACCGGGATGGACCTGCCGGACGCCCTGCTGCAGCGCTTCTTCGCCTGAAGGCCGGGCCGGCATGCTGGACATCCTCTACCAGGACGCCGACCTGGTCGCCATCCACAAGCCCGCTGGTTTGCTGACCCACCGCTCCCAGCTGGACCGGGGCGAAACCCGCTTCGCGGTGCAACTGCTGCGCGACCAGATCGGCCACCATGTCCATCCCGTCCATCGCCTGGACAAGGGCACCTCCGGGGTGCTGCTGTTCGCGCTGGATCGGGACATTGCCCGGCAGGTGGGCAGCCAGTTCGAAGCCGGCCGCGTCGGCAAGGCCTATCTCGCCATCGTCCGCGGCCATCCCCCGGAATCCGGCCTGATCGACCACCCGCTGAGCCGGCAAAAAGATGACTACGAAGGTGGCCCGGCCAGTACCGCCGAAGCCCAGACAGCGCTGACCCGCTTCCAGCGGCTGGCCTGCTGCGCACTGCCGTATCAAGTGGATCGCTACCCCAGCAGCCGCTACGCGCTGGTGGCGCTGCAGCCGGAAACCGGCCGCCGCCATCAACTCCGGCGTCACCTCAAGCACATCGCCCATCCCATCATCGGCGACGCCACCTACGGCAAGGGACGGCACAATCGGCTGTTTCAGGAGTTGTTTGCCAGTCAGCGCCTGTTGCTGGCCTGCACTGGTCTGGAAATTCGCCATCCGCGCAGCGGTGAGCCGCTCAAGCTCTGCGCACCGCCGGCGGAGGACTTTGCCCAGGTCTGTCGCGCCCTGGGCTGGGCCACGCCCTGAGGATGGACTAACCGATCAGCTCGGTCAGTTCTTCCATCCGCTCTTCTTCCCGCTCGAAATCGAGCATTTCCGCACCCAGGGCATCCCGAGCCGAAACCATGCCCAGCGGCCGGTTCTGGGCATCCACCACCGGAACATGGCGGAAATTGCCCTGGCGCATCAGGTGCAGCGCGAACGCCAGATTCTTGTCGCCCTCCACGGACACCACCCGCGACGCCATCACCTGCGCCATCGTCGTGGTTTCCGGATCCAGCCCAGCCGCCACCACCTTGTTCAGCACATCCCGCTCGGTAAAGATGCCAACCAGCGCACCCTGACTGACCACCATCATGGCCCCCACGCCCTTCTGCGCCATGTCGCGGCACGCGGCCCGCACCGTCGCTTCCGGGCTGGCCGTCAGGGGAACCTGTCCTGCAATCACATCCTTCAAGAGTCT